>JAUXCV010000015.1 GCA_030618675.1 Acidimicrobiia bacterium
GATGCTACCGCACTTCGGCCTCGCGGAGCGCGAAATCTCAGATACCTACTCGGCGGACTCCTTCTTGACGTCGTTCTCCTCGGGTTCGGCTTCTTCTTCGGTTTCGATCAGACCGACCGCACGGAGGACCTGATCCTGAAGCTGCATCGCAAGTTGAGGGTTCTCCCGGAGGAAGATCTTGGCTTTCTCACGACCCTGACCGAGCTGATCCCCGTCGTACGTGTACCAGGCACCGGCCTTCCGAACGATCCCCTCGTCGACGGCGACGTCGAGCAGACTGCCTTCACGAGAGATGCCTTCACCGAACATGATGTCGAACTCGGCAAGCCGGAACGGCGGCGCGACCTTGTTCTTAGCGACCTTGGCCCGGACCCGGTTGCCGACGTTGTCGGTTCCCACCTTGATCGCTTCGATCCGTCGGACGTCGATCCGAACGCTCGCGTAGAACTTCAGGGCCCGCCCACCGGGGGTCGTCTCGGGTGAATTGTGGACCATCACCCCGTCGACCAGGTAGTTGTGGTGTCCCTCGACTTCGAGATCGAACTTTCTCATCGAACGCGTGGGCGGCTTCTCCTGGATCTTGACGATCGGCACGGGTGTCAGTTTCATCCGCTCGACGGCAGACTCGGCACGGACCGATCCGTATCCCCGATGATGCTTCAGCAGCTTGTAGGACATGGGTTCGGGAACGTAGGGTGCAACGAGGGCGTGCAACGCCTCGGTGCCGTTCTTGTCGAACACGATCACGGCCTTGCCTGCCCGGTCAATGAGCTTGCACGAGAGCCCGTAAGTGTCGTTCAAGAGTTGGACCAGCCGGTCCCGGGACGATCGTTCCATCGCTTCGACGCAGATGTCGGAGCGCCCGGCCGAACCGTCGATTCGGCGTTCCGCGAACGTTCCGTCATCCATGTACCAGATGGCGAGGGCGAAGGGCGTGAGTTCCTTGAGATAGTCCCAGCTGAAGACCTTCTTGCCACCGACGTACACGGCGTCGCGGAGGCCATCGAGTTCGATGAGCGGTGTCGTCTCGACCATCAATCCTCCCTTGGTGTGCGGGCTGATTCCGATGGGAACGCCGTCGAGCAACGATGCCTTCCACCGTGCGTATGCATCCTGTTTGGGGCCGTGGCCGAATCTGAATCGCGATTTCATGGTGACGCCGACCGCCTGTACGGGCTTCGGGGAGATGCATGCATCTCCCATGAGGCCTCCGAGAACGAGCTGGCGTTGCTGGGCGGAGAGGTAGTGCTTCATTGGCATGAGCACTGAATCACCGACGGCCAGGTCCCCTGCCTCACGCCACCCCATCGGCGTAGCGATCTTGTGGGGCTCCGTGGCGGCGAACTGAGCCCGACCGTTGCCCTCCGGTTTGTAGACCGTGAACTGGAGGAAGCGCTCCGCGTTGCCGTTGTCGAACCAGTTCACAACGCGTCGCGGCTCGATCTTCCCGGTTTCGGGATCAACCGCAAGCACCTCGACCGGCAGTTTCTGATTGACGATCTTGCCGATCTTCTCCTGGGTTCCGTCCGCGAGCGTCACCCGGGTGCTGTACTGGAAGCAGCCGAACATCACGCCGATCTTCTCGCGAAGCTGGTTGATGAAGATCACAGTGGTCTGGGATCGGTTGATCGTGCCGGCCAGCTTGCGCAGTGCTTGCGACATCAGCCTCGCCTGGAGGCCGACGTGCGTGTCACCCATGTCGCCCTCGAGTTCGGCACGAGGCACGAGCGCGGCGACCGAGTCGATCGCGATCACGTCGAGCGCTCCCGATCGGATCAGCATGTCGGTGATCTCGAGCGCCTGCTCCCCCGTATCCGGCTGCGAGATCAATAGTTCGTCGACGTCGACACCGATCGCCCGGGCGTAGACGGGGTCGAGAGCATGCTCGGCATCGATGAAAGCGGCGAGGCCGCCGGTGCGCTGTGCCTCTGCAACGACGTGCAGGGCGAGGGTCGTCTTGCCGGAACTCTCCGGCCCGTAGATCTCGACGATCCTGCCACGCGGCACACCGCCGATGCCGAGAGCGAGGTCGAGAGAGAGGGCGCCGGTGGATATCGCATCGATCCTGCGGATCTCTTCGTCGCCCATTCTCATGATGGCGCCCTTGCCGAACTGACGCTCGATCTGGGACATGGCCATGTCGATGTTCTTGTCCCGGTCGCTCTGCTTGTCGGTCACGTTGTCTCCTTCGTTGACGTTCCCGTAACGTACCGGGCGCCTGTGACAGATTCTGAGCCGTGAATCACAACAATGGTATTCCACGACCAGGCGCTACGGTAGTCGAACACGTGTTCGATGTCGAGGAAATCAAAAGAACCCGAATCTCAACGGTCGTTTGTGTCTACGTTCACAACTGTTGGGAACGTAAGCACAAACGATGCGATCTAGAGGAGCACCTCGTCGACGTTCTCGTATCTGGCGCCCTCACGACTGAGGTGGCTGCGGTAGACCGTCAGCCGGTCGACCTCCATCTTCAGCGGAAATGGGCCGACCTGCTCCACCAGACCGGCAACATTCGTTGGTGGCCGAATACGCGACAGTGTGAGATGCGGATGGAACGGACGGTCCTCCGGTGCGAACCCCGTTGAGATCGCCGCCTCCTCGCCAACGGCCGCCATCGCCGTCACTTCATCGGTACCTCGACCGACGCCGAGCCAAAGCACGGTCGCCCGCGAGGGCTTCGGGAACGCTCCGAGACCGACGAAGCCGAGAGTGAACGGCCCGACCACCAGGTGTTCGTCCAGGAACTCGAGGACACGGTCCCGTTGGAGCGCCTCGGCCGATCCGAGGAACCGGAGCGTTAGGTGCCAGTTGTCGGGTGGCGTCGGTCGTCCCGGCAACCGAATCGTTCGTTCGCCCAAGAACGCGGCAAGGCCGTGCCGGATCTCGTCGGTCAACGCGACGGCAAGGAACAGTCGCTCGCTCACCGGCTCCCCCAGTCGACCCCCTGGAGCGACATGCGCAGCAACTGAAGAGCGGCCGTCGTGGCGAAGGTCCGAACACGCTCCCGGTCGCCCGGAAGTCTCAACGTGCGCACCCGTGTGCCTTCCGGCGTCGCTACCGCCACGACCACGGTTCCGACGGGTTGGTCTTGCGGATCGGGGCCCGCGGATCCGGTGACCGCCACGACGACGTCGGCGCCGAGCTGCCCGCGGGCTCCGTCCGCCATCGCCACCGCAACGGGTTCGCTCACCACGCCGTGCTCGGCTATCAGATCCCCAGGGACGCCGAGGAGGGACTCCTTGACCTCAGTCGCGTAGGAGACGATCGATCCACGGAACACCCGACTCGCACCGGGGACCGAGGTAATCCGTCCGGCGACGAGACCGCCCGTAGCCGACTCGGCGGTCCCGAGCGTCCATCCGCGCTCCTCAAGCATGCGGAGGACCACCACCTCGACCGTGTCGTCATCGGCGCCGAAGATCCTCTTCCCGAGGCGCTCGCGAATTGTCGCCTCTATCGGAACGATCAACGCTGCCGCCTCGGTGCGGGTCGAGGCCTTTGCCGTGATCCGAATCTTGATCTCGCCACCCGACGCCAGGAACGCGATCGTCGGATTCGCCGACTCGTCGTAGAGGTCGCCGAGCCGTTCGCCGATCGCGGACTCCGACTCTCCCCAGGTTCGCAACAGGCGGCTCGCGACCGTCGAGTCGTCGCCGTCGCCCAGGAACGGGATGACGGAATCCTCGAGCATCGGAATCATCTCGGCCGGAACGCCCGGCAGAGCGAACACCCAGGTATCGCCGATCCTCAGGCGGATGCCCGGAGCCGTTCCCTTCGGATTGGCGATCAGAGTCGAGCCGTCGGGTCGCTCAGCCTGCTGGAGGTTCGATTCGGGCATGACCCGACCGCTGCTCTCCCACCGCTCGCGAAGCCGATCAGCTTGATCCTCGTCGAAGATCATCCCGACGCCGGCTGCTCTGGCGATCGCTTCGCGTGTCAGATCGTCCTTCGTGGGTCCGAGACCCCCGGTGAGGATCACGGCATCGGCCCGGGAGCAGGCTGCATCGATCGCGGCGGCGATGCGGGCTTCGTTGTCGCCGACCACGGTCTGTTGGAAGTGATCGAGTCCTGCGTCGGCAAGTCTCTCACCGATTCGCGTCGCGTTGGAGTTCACGATCTGGCCGAGCAACAGCTCCGTGCCGATGGCGAGGATCTCGACGATCACGCTGGACCCCTCACGATCCCGTCCAGGTCCGTCCCGTAGCCACCGGTGATCTCGGCGGTGAGCCAATCCCCCGGCTCTCCTTGATCGAGGAGGATCACACCATCGATCTCGGGGGCTTCCCGATACGAGCGTGCCACGGGCCGGTCGTCCTCGACCTGATCGACCACGACCGTGAGAGTCCGTCCGATCTGGTCGATAGAACGAGCCGTCGTGACATCGTCCTGGATGCCCTGGAGATGGCGCAGCCGGGCTTGCTTCTCTTCGTCCGGAATCTGATCGTCCATGACGGCAGCCTCGGTGCCCTCCTCCGGTGAGAACGGGAAGAAGCCTGCCCAGTCGAGTTGGGCGTCGTCGAGAAAGGACGCAAGGTCATCTACGTCGTCGTCGGTCTCTCCTGGGAATCCGACGATGAACGACGACCTCATGGCTGCATGCGGGGACACCGAACGAATGCGGCCGATGAGGTCCCGGTGCTGATCCCCCGATCCGGGACGCTTCATCGCCCGGAGCAGGCGACCGGAGACATGCTGGAGCGACAGGTCGAAGTAGTCGGCAACGATCGGATTGCCGGCCATCTCCTCGATCAGCGCCGGCCGTATCTCCCGCGGGTACAGGTAGTAGAGGCGGAGGCGACGGAGTCCGTCGACATCAGAAACGTACCGGACCAACTCGACGATGTCGGGAGCGTCGGTGTCGCGACCGTAGGCGGCAAGGTCCTGAGCGACCAGGCCGATCTCCGCGACGCCGGCCCCGGCGAGTTCGGCGATCTCGTCCCGTATGTTCTCCGGACTCCGTGATCGCTGCTTGCCCCGGAACTGCGGGATCGCGCAGAACGTGCACAGCTTGTCGCACCCTTCGGCAACCTTCACGTATGCGTACGGTGTCGACGGCGTTGGGCGTCGGGTCTCGTACAGGATGTCCATGTGCGACCGACGGGCGGAACCGATGGTGAGCGGCGTCCATCGTCGAAGCGCGTCGAGGCGATCGACGAGTTCGGAGTAGCGATCGAGCCCCAACACGGCGTCGGCCTCGGGCAGCGCCTCAGCGAGTTCGGTCTCGTATCGCTGGGCCATGCAGCCGACCACGACGAGACTGGCGTCCTCCCGCTTCGCCCCGGCAAGGTCGAGGATCGTGTCAACCGATTCCCGGCGGGCCGGTTCGATGAATCCGCACGTGTTCACCATCACGACATCGGCGGATTCGGGGGACGAAGCCTCGGTGTATCCGGCGGACGTGAGCATGCCGGTGATCTTGTCGGAGTCGACCTGGTTCTTGGCGCATCCGAGCGTCGTCAGCCAGATCGTGGGGGCATCAGGGATCATCGACCGGCAGCGTACCGTTGCGGAGTAGCGGAGTAGCGGAGTAGCGGAGAGCTGCCAGCCGCCAGACCTATTGGTCCTCAGGGATCTCTACGCCGCGGTCGATCAGGATTCCCTTGATGCGACCGATCCGTGAGCGGATTTCACCGCCGCCGGCAGCCTCGTCCATCTTGCGGTTCAGGCCTTCTTCCGGAGTCATCGCGCCGGTCATGCCGCCGCTGCCTCCCGCCTGGGAGACCATGTCGATGCGCTGCCCTTCTATCACTGTCAGACGCGACCGCAACCCCGAAAGCTCGGACAGCAGATCACCGGTCGATCGCTCGGCATCGAAGTCGACACGGAACAACGCCATCTGATCGCGAAGCTCACCCTGGCGGCTGCGGAGCTCGTAACGCTCTGCAAAGGCATCCTCCGGCAAGGCGATCAGACGATCCTCCACTTGGGAGAACTCCCGCAGAAGCTGGTCAAGATCTGCTTCAGCCATGCCCTGACCCTACCCATACCTGAACCGTCCGACCGCCTATTCGTGTGGCGCGTCGGATCGGTCGTCGTCGACACCCCGCTCACGCAGAATTCCCTCGAGCTTGTCGAGTCGGCGGACCATCTCCGTGGCTCCCTGGGCATCGCCGATGTCCCGATTCATGGCGCCGGGACTGCGATCCTGCTGGTCCGGACCGGGTATGTTGCCCTCGCCACCCTGCTCCGCCGAGTCGATCATCTCGTCCTGGATCACCGCGATGCGCTGTTTCAGGGACCGAACCTCGATCTGGATGTCCGCGGTTGAACGCTGCTCGTCGGCGTCTGTGTGGAGTTGAGCGGCACGGGCCCGGAGTGCGTGGTGCCGTTGTCGAAGGTCCACCCGACCCTCGAAGTCGTCGGTGGGCATCGTATCGAGCTTCTCGTCGATCGCCGCGAGTTCCTTGTCGATTTCTCCGATCGAGAGGTCGTCGATCGATCCGCCGCTGCCTGTGTCGTTGTCGCTCATATTGACAGTCTACGCGAATGCAAGCCGCGCCGCCGCGACGACGGCAGCGGCCACGAGCACCCACCGAATCCATGCCGCACCTTTGAGGACACCGAGGCGCGACCCCGCCCACGCTCCCGACATCTGGCCCGCCGCCAGCACTCCACCGACGACGATATCGACCTGCGCGGCATTGGCGAACAGCAGGATCGCGATCGGTGAGTACGCAGCCACCAGCACGACCTTCGCTGCGTTGCCGTTGACCAGGTTCATCCCGGCGCCGAGTACAAGACCGGCCAGGAGCAGGAACCCGACCCCGGCTTGAACGAAGCCTCCGTAGAAACCGATGCCGAGGAACACAAGCGACCGCCACGGCTCGTGAAGCGCCGCCTCCCGGTCCTCGAGCCAGCGCGATGGGCGAAGCACCACAGACCCAGCAACAAGGAGCAGTACGCCGGCGAAGATCAGTCGAAGGACGTCCGGCGGTGTCACTGTCGATAGCCACGCCCCGGCGGCGGCCCCGATCACGGTCGGGATCAGGAGAACGCTGAGTCGCCGCCAGGGAACCGCGTCGCCCTTCTGATAGCCGGCGATCGCAGTCAGGTTGGCGAGGAAGATGGCGATGCGGTTCGTCCCGTTCGCCGTGTTGATGCCGACCAGCTCCGTGAGAACGGGGATCGTGATGGCAGATCCGCCGCCTGCAAGCGCGTTGATGAACCCGGCGGCAGCACCTGCCACGACGAGGATCAGACCTTCGACAAGGGTCACGTGATCAGCGAGATCGACATTCGACCGGAGGCTACCGCCGGATCAGTCGGGCAGAATTCCAGCCGCGTACGGAACTCAGCAGGCCGATTCCGTCTGCGCCGTCGAGGTCGTCAACCATGATGACCTCTTCGGACAGCGCCCCTTCGTCGATCAGCACCTGCCGGAGCACTCCGGGCAAACATCCCGACGCGAGCGGTGGAGTGACCCACGTTCCGGCGCACTGCACGGCAACGTTGTGCGTCGTCGCTTCGGTCAGTTCACCCCGCTCGTTCACCATCAGCACATCGTCGACCTCGGGGAATGTCATACGACGATCGTCGTAGGGACGCCTTGCCGTCGTCTTGTGGAAGCGGTAGATGCTCCGAGAAGACACGGCCCGCATGTCGATCGCACACGTCACCGGGTCGTGCCCGGGGTTGGGCCACCATCGTGCCGGTGGCAGATCGTCGGGGTCGAACGTGACCAGGCTCCGGCCGAGCCGATCGACCTCCAGTCGGACGGCGTGTGCGCCGCTCCTCCCTGCAACGACCTCCTCCAGGGCATCGTGCGCGAGAGCTTCGTCGAAACGGAACCCGAAGTACGCGCAGGAACTCCCGATGCGTTCAAGGTGCCGGTCGAGCCACCAGAAGCCGTGCTCCTCTTCCCATCGAATGCTCTCGAAGAGCGAGATCTCTGGTCGTCGTTGCACCAGGATCCGGGTCTTCGCTTTGGCTTCCTCGTACTCGCCCATGGGCACCGACGTCTCCGTGATCCCCGCTCCGACGCCGTACTCCCCCACGCCTTCCTCGGCATCGACGGTGAGGGTGCGAATAGCAACGCTGAAGCTGGCGTCGGGCCGCTCTCCGCTGGTCGGCGCCATGTACCCGATCGCACCGGCGTAGACGCCGCGGGTCCGGCATTCGAGCGTCGCGATGGCTTCCATGGAACGAGCCTTCGGTTCGCCGGTGACGACCGCTGAGGGGAACAGCGAGCGGAAGACGTCACCGATCCCGGCAGTCGGGGTGAGTTCCGCCGTGATGTCCGATCCGAGTTGCCACACCGTCTCGAGCCGTTCGAGCTTCATCAACTCGTTGATCCGAAGTGTGTCGGAAATCGTGATGTGGGCGAGGTCCCCGGTCACACGATCGACGATCCGCTGGTGTTCATCGCGGTCCTTCTCCGATGCGGAGAGCTTCGCGGCGTTCTCCTCGTCCTCCGTCGACCAGCGCCCCCGCGGAGCGGTGCCCTTCGTGGGCCGTACGTTGATCTTCGATCCCTCGACGGCGAAGAACCGTTGCGGTGATGCGCTCAGGATCCGGTATCTCCCGAGATCGATGAACGCCCCGTTGCCTCCGCGTTGGGAGAGCACGAGGTCGCGGTAGAACTCGCGGAGATCTCCGCTGATGGCTGCATCGAGGCGGAGAGCGTAGTTGATCTGGGCGAGGTCTCCCGACCTGATGAGGCGGCGAACGCGGTGAACGTTCTCCTCGTACGTCTCCTCGTCCATCGTCGGGATCCACGGAGAGACGGTGTACGGGGATTCGTCGAGACGGGCTTCGCCGACGAACGGGTCGACGTCGCGCGGATCACGGAAGAGGCCGAACCATGCGAGCGGCAGATCAGCGAACATCTCTCCCGGCTCACGGTCGCGGACCGGCAGGGTCGAGTCGAATGCCGGGGCAGCCTCGTATGCGACGAAGCCAACGGACCAGAAGCCCTCTCGGGCCGCAGCTTCGGCCTGTCTGATGACATCGAGAACCTCGCCGATGTGATGCGCCTCGACAACGCGTTCCGGGTCGGAGAACTCCTTGGAGTGCCCACCTGCCGGGTCGAACTGGTCGAGTCGTGCATGGATCATCACCTCCAGATTACGCGACGGAATCGGTGGGCGGCGTGATTCTCTTGCCGGCGGGGCGGGTTCGGTCAAAGGATCACCCGATGAGAGCGCCGAGTTCTTCTTCGGTCACGAGAACGGACCGGGCCTTCGATCCCTCGGAGGGTCCGACGATGCCCTTGTTCTCCAGGATGTCCATCACCCGTCCGGCTCTCGCGAACCCGATCCTGAGCTTGCGTTGGAGCATGGAGGTAGATCCCAGTTGGCTCCGGACGACCAGTTCGATCGCCTGGCGCATGATCTCGGGATCCTCACCCTCGAACTCTTCGTTCACCTCGGTGGCCTTCTCGGCAACCTCGAACACCTCGGCTTCGCGGTACCCGGTGTTCTGCTGGTCTCGCACGAACTCAACAACGCGATGGACCTCTGCTTCGGAGACCCATGCTCCCTGGATCCGCTCCGGTTTCGGTTCCCGTGCCGTGACGACCAGCATGTCACCGAGGCCGACGAGTTTCTCGGCGCCGACCTGGTCGATAATGACCCGGGAGTCCGTCTGGGAAGCGACGGAGAACGCTAGGCGGGACGGCACGTTCGCCTTGATGACGCCCGTGATGACGTTCACCGATGGCCGCTGGGTGGCCAGCACCAGGTGGATTCCGACGGCTCGCGCCATCTGGGCGATCCGAACGATCGAGTCCTCGACTGTTCGGCCGGCGACCATCATCAGGTCGTTCAACTCATCCACGACGAGCACGATGTACGGGAAACGATCGAACAGTTCCTCGTCGATGCCGCCCGCGTCGTACTTCTCGTAGTACGACTCGACGTCGCGAACGCCCGAGTCGGCCAGGAGGTCGTATCTGCGATCCATCTCGGCGACGGCCCATTGGAGGGCATCGGCGGCTTTCTTCGGACTGGTGATGACTCGCGTGAGGAGGTGGGGGACGTCGTTGTACTGGCCGAGTTCGACGCGCTTCGGATCGACGAGGATCAGCCTCACCTGATCCGGCCGGGCGCGCATGAGGATCGACGTGAGCAGGGCATTGATGCACGACGACTTCCCCGCCCCGGTCGCACCGGCGATGAGGACGTGCGGAAGTTCGGTGAGGCGAAGCATGCGGGCGCTGCCGCTGACGTCCTTGCCGATAGCGACGAGCATCGGATCGCTGTCATCTGCTGCCGAGCCACTGCCCAGGATGTCGCCGAGCGTCACCATCTGCCGGTTCCGGTTCGGGACCTCGATGCCGATGGCGCTCTTGCCGGGGATAGGAGCGAGGATGCGCACATCGGGTGAAGCGAGGGCGTAGGCGATGTCGTGGGACAGCGTCGTGACCCGCGACACCTTCACACCGGGGGCAAGTTCGATCTCGTATCTCGTCACGGTCGGACCGGGAACGATCCGTGTGAGTCTGGCATCGACGCCGTGCTGGCTCAACGCTTCCTGCAACTCGGCCGCCGTCTGTTCGAGACCGCCACGGTTCGGCCCCTCGGAGGCCGACGCCTCGAGTAGAGAGAGAGGCGGCAACTGGTATCCATCAGCCGGAATCGCTTGCGGAGCCGGGACGCGCTTCGGCTTCGTCTTCTTCGGGGCCTTGGCAGACTTCTTGGGGCCGGTCTCTGGCCTGGTCGTCGACAGGTCCGACGCCGACTCGTGGATCTCGATCGGCCCATCGGTCCGCGCGACCGGTCCTGAGGTCGCTTCATCGGATCCGAATCCGACCCACGACCGGAAACTCTGCATGAACGCGCCGATCGTTCCGGCGACGTCCTTGATCGATGCCCCGGTCACGATGAGCGTTCCGAGCCCGAGTCCTGCCAGAAGAACAAGGAACGTACCCCAGAATCCGATGATGCGGCGAAGCGGGAACGCCACGATGGCGCCGACAGCCCCGCCGCTCTCTTTGACCTGGTCCACGTGACCGGCCAGTGCTATCGAGCCGGTCAGCAGATGGAACAACGCCAGCGAAGCCACGAAGACCGCGACGAGGCCCGCGACCAGGCGACCGCGACCCTCGGTGCAGCACACGCCGACGAGCGAGAGCCCGATGACGACGAGCACCAGCGGCACAGCGAACGCCCACATGCCGAAGAGGAACCGCAGTGAGCCGGAGAGGCCGGCACCGATCGGCCCGGAAAGGCCGAAGAACGACAGGCTGATAAGTGCGGCGAGCACGAAAAGCACAACGCCCCACACGTCATCACTCTGACGTGCGAACCGTTCCCGGATGCGGTCCCGACCCGTCCTTAGCGCTTGGACGGTTCTGGCCCGAAGAGAGATCCGTTTGGTTTTCTTGGGGGTCGCTTTGCTCCGCCCCGTTGCCCCGCGGCGCTTGGTCCGCGTTGCCATCAATCCGTACGATACCCCAAGATGACGCAGAGATGAACCACCCTCCGCGCGATCGGTCACGCGCAGAGTTGCAAGTGTGTGATTCGCCACCGTTTCTCGAGACCCCCGGAAGACCGTTTCTCCCCCTCTGCACCCGAATAGACGAAGCTGAAACGAACCGGAGACAACGGTATCCTCTCCCCTATGACCGACTCCACCTCACCACTTCGCGCTCTGCTCGCCGCCGGCGAGTGGAAGGCCGCTGATCACGAAACACGCCGTCTCTTGATCGCCGACGCCGACGTCGGCGGATACGTCGGCCTCGATCCCGACGAAGCAGCAGCGGTGGATTGCGATCTCCTCCGAGCGATCGACGCCGCATGGGGCGATGCCTCCGATGGTCGCTTCGGCTTCACTCCGCAGGCGAACGCGTTGAGGGTCACTCGTGATCGCGGACTGCCACGAGCCGATACCTGGCGCGCGTTCGGACGGGCGGTGGGATGGGTCGACGGTCGGGAGTGGCTCGAAGAAGACGGCATCCGCTACGAGGCGGATGCACCGGCGGGTCACCTTCCCTGGGTCCCGGGAACGACGACGGCCGTCAACACCGGCCGGATCTACGAGGGCTTCTTCCTCTTCTACGGCCGGTTCGCGAACTGCCACGACTGATCTCTGACGATCCGACCATCGTCGGATTTCTGAGTTCCCGGCTTGCCCGATCAGACCTTGATGACGATCGGGAACACGACGGGGCGTCGCTTCATGTGGGACTGAACCGCCTTGCGTGCCGCGTTCCGGATCCGGCTGCGAAGCGCATCCGGGTCGAGGGGACGATCGAGAGTCTCGATCCCCTGCAGAACGCGTTCCTTGACGGCATCGTGAAGCACTCTCGAATCTCCGGTGACGCCATGGCTATCGACGTCGGGCCCGAACACGATGTCACCCTTCCTCGCGTCGACACCGATGGTGATGAGGATCACGCCGTCGTCTGCGAGATGCCGTCGGTCCCGAAGCACCGCTTCATCCTCTCCGACCTCCAGGCCGTCCACGTAGATGTAGCTCGAAGACACGGCGCCGCGTTCAACCCTCATCTCACCGTTCTCAAGAACGACGACATCTCCGTCTTCACACACCTCGACCTCGGGGATCCCGACGGACCGGGCCAGTCCGGCGTTCGCAAGCATGTGCCGCTGCTCGCCGTGCACCGGCACCACGGCCTGCGGTTTCACGACGTTGTAGAACACCTTCAGCTCTTCTGCCGCCGCGTGCCCGGAAACGTGAACATGCGTATTGAGACCGTGATGAACCGTGACCCCGACGCGGGCGAGGTTGTTGATCACGCGCGACACTCGCTTCTCATTGCCGGGAATCGGCGTTGCCGAGAGGATCACCGTATCGGTCGGATCGAGAGAGATCGACCGGTGCTCCCCCGCGGCCATGAGGGACAGCGCGGCGAACGGTTCCCCCTGGCTCCCGGTCGAGATGACAGTCGTCTTCTCCGGCGGGAGGGCCAGTAGTTCTTTGAGCGCGACGACGCTGCCGTCGGGGATGTCGAGTTGTCCGATCCCGGATGCGATCTCGCTGATGCGCAGCATCGACCGGCCGATGAAGGCGATCTTCCGTCCGTCGGCAACGGCCGCGTCGATCGACTGCTGGACGCGATGGAGGTGGCTCGCGAAACAGGCGATGAGGACTCGCCCGTCGGCTTCGTGGACGAGTTCGGCGAGTCGCACACCGACCGTCTTCTCTGAATCGACGACACCGGGCCGTTCGGCGTTCGTCGAATCGGCGAGGAGGAGTCGCACGCCGCGACGACCGAACCCGGCGAAGCTCTGGAGATCGGTCGTGACACCGTCGATCGGCGTCGGATCGAGTTTGAAATCGCCGGTATGGACGATGATTCCCTCCGGCGTCTCGAATGCGATACCGGTGGCGTCGGGCACCGAGTGGGTCACCGGGATGAAGGCGAAGCGGAAGTTCCCGTGTTCGACCCACGTGCCGGTTTCGACGATCCTCATGTCCGCCTCGACACCGAGTTCCGAGACGCGGGACTCGGCCAGAGCGATGGTCAGCGCCGTGCCGTAGACCGGGACGTTCCGCTCGCGGAGCAGGTAGCCGAGCGACCCGATGTGATCTTCGTGGCCGTGCGTCAGGGCGACGAACGACAACGCATCGCCGCGCTTGAGCACGGACGAGAAGTCCGGCAGAACGAGGTCGACACCGAGCATGTCCTCTTCCGGGAACATCAGGCCGGCATCGACCATCGCCATCTGCCCGTTGATCTCGATCGTCGCGCAGTTCCGTCCGATCTCGCCGAGGCCGCCGTGGAAGGCGACTCGGACGCTCACGCGTCGCTCAATGCTGTGAGTGCCCGCTCGACGGCAACCCTCGTGTCGGCCGACGCCGGGATCAGCGGCAGTCTCGGCTCACCGACCGGATCCCAGGCGAGATCGAGACCGGCCTTGAGCGGCATGGGGTTCGGCTCGAGGAACAAGGCCTCGTTCAAAGGCGCCATCGCGGCATCGAGGCGGTCTGCTTCTGCATCGTTGCCCGAGACGGCCGCTTCGACCATCGCCTTGATCGTATCTCCTGCGAGGTGCGCGGCAACGGAGACAACGCCGACGCCGCCCGCCCGGATGATCTCTCTGGTGTGACCGTCCGATCCGGAGTACACGGCGAAACCCTCCGGAAGCGCGTCGATCTGCCGCTTGGTGAACTCGAGGTCATCGACGGCATCCTTCACGGCGACGATCCTCTCGTGTCCGGCGAGGCGGACGAGCGTGTCAATCTCGATGATGCGGCAGGTCCGGCCGGGGATGTTGTAGAGCAGAACCGGGAGGTCTGTTGCATCGGCGATCGCCTCGAAGTGGAGGGCGATCCCTTCCTGAGGCGGCTTCGAGTAGTAGGGCGTCACGGCCATCACACCGTGGACTCCGGCTTCGGCGGCCCGCTCGGTGAGTTCAACGGATTCGCGCGTGTCGTATGTACCGGTTCCCGCAAGCACCGTCATGCGATCGCCGACGGCGTCGACCGCGGCCTTGAACAGCGCTACTTTCTCCTTCGTTGACAGCGTCGGCGACTCGCCCGTCGTGCCGCCGACGACGAGGCCGTCCGAGCCGTGTTCGGCGAGGTGCCGGGTCAACCTCCAGAACGTGCCGTAGTCGATGGTTCCATCGTCGCCGAACGGGGTGATGACGGCGGTCAGGACGTGGCCAAAGGGTGCGTTGGGTCTGGTCTCCATGGCCGCGACGGTAGCAGGAGGCCCTGGGAGTCTGTTGAACAATCCGAAGTGGCGCCTCTCCGGGTCCCATCGCCCCTGCCTTCGGCCGACCAGCTCGAAATGTCGATTCGACATTCCTTCGCTTCTCGTCCTGTGGCAGATGACGATGATCCTCCG
>JAUXCV010000436.1 GCA_030618675.1 Acidimicrobiia bacterium
GATCTCAGGAAAGCAAGTCCGGTCCCGGTCATCGTCACCCCGGCAACCGGCCGGGGCCTCATCGAAGGAGCAGCGGCATGAGTCGACTCCCCGTCGTGGTCATCCTTGGACGCCCGAACGTCGGCAAATCGACGCTCGTGAACCGCATCGTGCGTTACAAGGCCGCCGTCGTCGACGAGCAGGCCGGTGTGACGCGCGATCGGAGAGAGTTCAGCGCCGACTGGAGCGGCCGTGACTTCACCGTTGTGGACACAGGTGGCTGGGAGTCCAGGCCGGGCGAGCGACTGACCGCCGACATCCGCGAACAGGCGGAGATAGCGGTCGGTGGTGCTGACGTCGTTGTTTTCGTGACCGACGGCACATCGGAAGTCACCGACGATGACGTCGGTGTCGCCCGGATCCTCCAGCGCAGCCGTGTCCCCTATCTGTTCGTTGCGAACAAGGTCGACGGACCCGCAGGTGAACTCGACCTCGCCCACCTCTGGTCGCTGGGCCTCGGCGAACCGATGCCGGTCTCGGCTCTACACGGACGCAATACCGGCGAGTTCCTCGATCGCCTCGTTGAGACGTTGCCGGATCTTGGAGATGCCGTGGCAGACACGGTGATCGCCAGTCTTGCGATCATCGGACGACCCAACGTCGGGAAGTCGACGCTTCTGAATCGTCTGGCCGGCGAAGATCGGGTCCTGGTCTCAGACGTTCCCGGCACGACGCGTGACCCGATCAACTTCGTGGTGGAACTCGACGGGGAACCGTTCGAGGTCATCGACACGGCAGGGATCAAGCGCAGGACGAAGATCACCGATGACGTAGAGAAGTACGCGGTGATGAGGGCCAGGAGCGTGCTCAGCCAGGCCGACGTCGCTCTTCTGATGATCGACGGAACGCTAGGAGCAACCCACCAGGAGCAACGCCTCGCTGAAGAGATCGTCGTCGCCGGCGTGGGGTTGATCCTCGTGTTGAACAAATGGGACATCCGCAATGAGGAGGAACGCCTCCACACCGAGGACTCTGTTGCGGATCGACTCGCGTTCGTCGACTGGGCGCCGATCCTCAGGGTGTCGGCGGAGACCGGATCGCGGCTCGTCCGCCTGCCCGCAGCGGTGCGATCAGTGCTCGAGAACCGGCGTCGGCGCATTCCCACGCCGGAACTGAACCGGCTCGTACGCACGTGGCAGGAGGCGCATCCGCCTCCCGTTCGGAAGAACAAGCGGCCCCACATTCTCTACGCCGTTCAGGCCGAGACCGATCCTCCGACGGTCATCCTGTTCGTGCGCGGGGGCGATCTGGCGCCGGACTATCTGCGGTTCATCGAGCGTCGACTCCGCGAGTCATACGACTTCACCGGGACACCGGTTCGGGTCGTGGTCCGCAAACGTGAGAGGAGAGAGTCGTGACCGGATCCTTGAGCGATCGATTCCATGCCGAGACCGATCGGGCTGCAACCGGGGGGCCGGAGAAGTACCACGAGGTGCTGAAGGAGCGTGGCAAGCTGTTCGTCCGCGACAGGGTCGATCTTCTGTGCGATCCCGGGTCGTTCGTCGAAGACGGTCTGCTCGCCAACGCCGCCATTGAAGGCCACGGAGCCGATGCCGTGGTGACCGGTCGTGGGACGATCGACGGACGCCCCATCATGGTCATCGCCAACGATCCCACCGTGAAAGCAGGGAGTTGGGGGCGTCTAACGGTCGAGAAGATCATCCGCGCCCTCGAGGCTGCCTATGACGAGCTTCTGCCGGTCTTCTTCCTGGTGGATTCCGCCGGCGCACGGATCACCGACCAGGTCGACCTCTTCCCCGGACGACGGGGAGCGGGGAAGATCTTCTACAACCAGATCCGGCTCTCCGGGCGCGTTCCCCAGGTGTGTTGCCTGTTCGGGCCGTCTGCCGCGGGCGGTGCGTACATCCCATCGTTCTGCGATGTCGTGGTGAT
>JAUXCV010000175.1 GCA_030618675.1 Acidimicrobiia bacterium
CATTCATAGGCGAGTTGTGCGCCGTTCACTTCAACTGTTAGTTCTGTCGGGGCCGCCGAGGTGGTCGTTGTGGGGGCAACGGTCGTTGTCGTCGCTGTCGACGTTGTGGTCGTAGGTGCAACGGTCGTCGTTGTCACGGTTGTTGTCGTCGAGGAAGCGACCGAAGGCTGGGTCGTCTCTTCGCTCGCCGACTCGCCCGAGCCGCACCCAGTTCCGAGCAGAGACACTCCAACAATCACCGTCGCTACAGCGAATCGCAAACGCATCTGCGCCCCCTCATCTCGATCTCTGCAAACTTCCCAGGCCGACGATACACATCGTCGTTTAACGATGCGAACGGCGCTTGCCCTACGCACACCACAACCCGCTGGTTTCCGATGACCGCTCATAACCGGCCGGGAGAATCAATGGTCGATCTCCTCGGGCACTACGCCCTTGCCACACCCGACCGTCATGGCCCGTGCAACAGGAACTACCGCCCCGCCGAGCCTGTCAGCACTGTATCCAGTCGTCGAACAAGCCCATGCTGGGGGTCGATATGACCTCCCTGTCCAGCCGGGTCAGGTCGGCGATGTACCACGCTTCGCCGGCGTCTCCATCGGTGTACACCCAGGCACGTTGAACATCAGAGCCGTCGGTCGTCGACACGACGGGACCGTCGTTCGACCGGGACCAGCATGCCTGGCCGTCGCCTTCGCTCTCTCGGAACTCGAACGTCAACGCCTGCGAGAACAGGTTCTCATCGTCGACGAGCACCCAGACACTTCGCCGAAACTCGTGGCCGTCGTCCGCCAGGTAGAGGATCTCGTTCGTGCATTCCGAATCGATGCACGCCCGGTCGATCACTATGAGATCGGTCGTGACTCCGTTGATGGCGAGCCGATCCCACCCTCCAACAGCCGTTCCGTCCTCGGTGAAGCCTCCGGTGCCGTCCCCCTTTATCACGAGTCCAACGCTGGAGTCGTAGAGGTAGTCGCTGATCCAGCCCCCTTCATCCGACCAATTGACGTCGCTCGAGAAGATCAAGTCGATACCCGAGGGATAGGACTCCCCCGCCTCCGTTCCGGATCCCGCCGTGGCCGTCGTACTCGTGGCGGAAGTGGTCGTTGTCGCCACACTGGTCGTTGTGCTGGGCAAAGAAGTGGTCGTTGTCGGCACGCTTGTCGTCGTGGGTTCAGCAGCGGTCGTGGTCGTCTCACCCGATGGCATCGTCACGGTGGTCGTGGTATCCGCGGCCGTGACCGATCCTTCCGCCTCGCCAAGGATCGATCCCGCCACAACAACGACAGCAACGACCCCGGCAACGAGAACAACGGAACCACCAACGAAGACGAGCACGAGCAACAGCCACGTCGGAAGGCCGGACGACGATCCCTCGTCCGAAGACTCCACCGAACCCGTCGACGCATCGCCAACCGGTTCCGGGTCGATGCCCGGTTCATCCATCCGACCTGGGACAACCGGCAGATCCTGGTGAAGCGGCGCATCACACTTCGGACAGACAGAGGTGCCGGAAGAGACCCTGTGGCCACAATGCGGACAATCGGACAACGTCATATCAGGCCCTCCACGGCACGCTGGCCACCCTAGTGCTGTGTCCACCAGCCTTGAAACCACACTGCGCGTCGAGACGGACAGGGACCCGGATCGGCCGCGTCCACGACGCCGGGACGGCGCGCAGGCGCACATCGCCGGGGAGTCCGATTTCGTGGTTCGGGATGGCCCACGGACGCCCGGGCTTGCATCGGCCGCTCTCCCGGCCGAAACTAGCGGTCATGCGGATCGTCATCATGAATGGACCCAATCTGAATCTCATCGGGACGCGCTCGCCGGAGATCTACGGCTCTACCAGTCTCGAAGAACTCAACGCTTCGTGCCGGTCCTGGGCCGCCGATGTGGGCGCCACCATCGAGACCTATCAATCGAACCATGAAGGTGACTTGATCGACAAGCTCCATTCTTCCCGCGATGCCGACGGCGTGGTCATCAACCCCGGCGCCTTCACTCACTACTCGTACGCGATTCGCGACGCCATCGAGGCGATCGGCATTCCTACTGTCGAGATCCACATCTCCAACGTACGAGATCGGGAACCGTGGAGACGGATCTCCGTGGTTTCCGACGTGTGTGTCGCGACCGTCTTCGGACGCGGCATCATCGGGTATCGCGACGCCATCCGTCATCTCGTCGCACGCGCGGCCTGGCCCGTCGAGACGATCAGATACGGACCCGATCCCGACAACGTGGGGGATCTCAGGCTCCCCCGGGGTCCGGGACCACACCCGGTTGCCGTCCTGCTCCACGGTGGCTTCTGGCGCGACACCGCCGCTCGTGATCTGCTCGACTCCGCTGCGGTCGACCTGACCCGGCGCGGGTGGGCGACGTGGAACGTGGAGTTCGCCCGGATCGGAGGAGGCGGCGGTTGGAGGGCAACCACGAAGGATGTGGCAGCTGCGATTGGTTCGCTCGCCGATTTCGCCGAGGGTCACGATCTCGACATCGACCGTGTCGTCGCCGTCGGCCACGGATCCGGGGGGCACCTCGCACTGCAGGCCGCCACTCGAACCGGGGAGATCCCGATCTCGGCGGTCGCGGCGCTCGCGCCGATCGGCGATCTCGAGGCTGCTCACCGAGCAGGTATCGGCTCTGACGCTGTGGACGCGTTCGTCCTGCGAACGCCCGAGCAATCGCCCGAGCGCTATGCCGCCGCGTCGCCGATCAGGAATCTTCCTATCGGCGTGCCGCTGCTCGTCGTTCACGGCGACGAGGATGATCGGGTTCCTGCGGCGATCAGCCGCTCATTCGCCGGCCGAGCCGCCGATGAGGGGGACACCGTGATCTACCACGAACTCGAGGGCGTCGGTCACGACGAACTCATCGATCCGGCAACGCACGCTTGGGCGCAGGTGGTCGAAGAGATCGACCGACTCAGGTAGCCAACCGGATCAATCTCGACAAACCCTCTTCGAGATCTTCATCAGCAAGGGCGAACGATAGGCGGGCATATCCCGGGGCCCCGAACGCTTCACCGGGGATGATCGCGATCTTGATCTCGTCGAGAAGGAGCGCCGCGAGATCCATGGTCGTCTCTGCCGACCTGCCCGCGAGGTCCCGTCCGAGGAGGCCTGTGAGATTCGGGAAGGCGTAGAACGCACCACGCGGCTCACCGCACTGGATACCGGGGACCTCGTTGAGGAGTCGCACCATCGTCCGTCGCCGCCGGTCGAACGCAACACGCATCTCCTCAACGGCATCCATCGGGCCGGTGACGGCCGCAAGAGCGGCACGCTGAGAGATGTTCGCAACGTTCGAAGAGATGTGACTCTGGAGACGAATGCCTGCCGCAGTCACGTTCGCGGGTGCGATCAGCCAGCCGACCCTCCATCCGGTCATAGCGAAGGTCTTGGCGACGCCGTTGACGACGATCGTTCGGCCGGCGATCTCCGGTGCGACGGCCGGCATCGAATGGAACACCGCATCGCCGTAGATGAGGTGCTCATAGATCTCGTCGGTGATGATCCATATCCCGCGATCGGCGGCCCATCGCCCGATCTCGACCATCCGTTCCCGGTCGTAGACGGCGCCGGTCGGATTCGACGGCGACACGAACACAAGCGCCTTGGTGCGGTTCGTGGTCGCCGCCTCGAGTTGCTCGACGGTCACCTGGAAGCCTGCCTCGTCCGACGTCGCTACAGCCACCGGCACGCCGTCGGCGAGACGGATCGCCTCGGGATACGTCACCCAGTACGGGGCCGGGAGCAGCACCTCATCGCCCGGATCGATCAACGCCTGGAACGCGAGGTAGACCGCCTGTTTGCCACCGTTCGTGATCATCACCTGCGATGGATCGACGGGGAATCCCGAGTCGCGTTCCGTCTTCGCTGCGACCCCTTCACGCAGAGCGGGCAATCCCGCAGCCGGCGTGTATCGGTAGGTCGCAGGATCGTCAACCGCAACTCGTGCCGCATCGACGATGTAGCCGGGTGTCGGGAAATCAGGTTCGCCGGCGCCGAAGCCGATCACGGGTTCGCCGGCGGCACGCAACGCCTTGGCTTTCGCGCTGATCGCCAACGTCGCCGACTCGGCCACGCCGAGTGCACGCTGCGAGATCGAATGGGGTGAGGTCATCATGTTCGCCTTCGAAGAGGGAACACCACACGATAGGCAACCCACCGCGGCCCTGCGATTCGGATTCGCCCACCGGTGCACATGCGATAGATTGCGCCCATGGAGCCATTCAAGGACTACGGGAACTTCGACGCGATCGGCCTCGCACAACTCGTTGAACAGGGAGACGTACACCCCCTCGAACTCGTCGAAGCCGCCGCGTCGCGAATCGACGAGATCAACCCGGTGGTCAACGCAGTGATCTGGGATCGCCTGGACGCCGCCCGGATCGAAGCCGAGACCGCCGACCAGAC
>JAUXCV010000391.1 GCA_030618675.1 Acidimicrobiia bacterium
TTGAGGGTGGCAATGTCGACGGCCGACCGGGTGAACTTCCAGGATGCGGCAGCAGTTCCGGCGGGTTGAGGAGGGAGAACTACCTCGGTGAGGATCGCTCCCGTCAGGTGCGCGGCCTCGGCGTAGAGATCGTCGATCGGTCCCGACCGTACGTCACCGTCGAAGAGCGTGACCGACGCCCTCAGTGCTCGGAACAGCGGGATAACGTCCGACCACGGCTGTTTGCGTACAAGGTTTCCACCAACGGTCGCCACGTTTCGAAGCAACGGCGAACCCACCCGTCGCAACATCTCAACGACGACTCCGTCGAGGTATCCAGTGACGGCCGGGTTCTCGAGGAGTTCGGTGAGCGTTGTCATCGCCCCGATCGCGACGGCCCCGTCTCGTTCTTCGACGTAGGAGAGGTCTAGCCCCCCGAGGTCGATGAGTCCGGTGATCTCGTCCGAGCCGGAGAGGACCAGATCAGTGCCGGCCGCCATGAGGCGCGTACCGCGACCAGCTGCACGCAGGAGTTCGACCGCGGAATCGAGGTCGGTCGGCCTGCTATACGATCTGAGATGCGTCAGCTGCATAGCGCCTCCTCGCGTCGGGTGCGGGTGACGACTATGGCCCATCCTATCCACTGCAATCCGGCGCGTATCCGCGGGTCGGATCATCGGAGCCGAACGAAGCCCACCGGCGTGCCGACTCAATCGATGCTGCACAGAAACAGGTCGGGAGCAGTCGTACCGGGAGCGATCAACGTGCCATCGTCTCAGCGACCTGCCGGGCGGACCTCCAGATAGTCATCGGGGTCTACGAGCCCTCTGGCATAGTCAGCGTGCCACGTCTCTGGAGTCGACATCGCCTCATACAGTTGTACTCTCTCCGCCTCGAGGAACTGCCTCGGTACGCCCATGAAATCCGCGGCGCAATACACCTTCCTGCCCACGGCGTCGGACAGTTTGTCCAACCAGACGGCACCTTCCGCGCTGCGCATCAGGTGGTGTTCGAGGATCACAACGTCGATGCTCTGTGCGAGGCGTACGGCGTTGTTCCAGGCACGCTCGAGCTCGACGTCACCGAGTCGATCAAGATAGAGGGGCGGTCCGGCAGCGAGCACGATGTCCGGCTGCCAACTGATCACCTTGTCCACCGTTGGATCATTCAGCAATTGAATGTCGGAAGCATGCACGAACACCCCGTCGCTCATCTCGATCCGTGTCATCATCAGGGTGCCCCTGTTGTCCCGCGCGCCATGAGGCACAGCCCGGGAGAATGACAGGGGTCCTTCTGATCGGCCTTCCGCTACCAGCATGTTCTCCCCCGACACCTCCTCCAGGTCGCCGAAGCGTTTGCTCATGACCGCGGAGAGATCGTCATCGGACTTGCTCCAGCACTGCAACTCGCCGAAGCGCGACGGCAACGCCTCGATCGACAACTGGTAGGGATTGGCGTCCGCCAGCGGCACGTGATCACCGTGGAAATGGCTGAACACCACGTCGGTGGCGTCTTCCAGCACCGCCAGGATCCTCTCGCGAACTCTGCGCCCCACGGCAACCTGCAGCGGATGGGGCAACAGGCCATGCCGCCGGTAGCCCAGGGCCACGCCCGGATCGATGACGATGCGCCGATCCGGCAGCGAGATGAGACAGCAGAGGCTGCGCACTCCCAGGGATTCCGCGCCGATGATCTCGAGTTCCATGCTGTGCTTCCGGAATTCACCCGGGCCGCCGGAGAGCGGCCCGACGGAGGAAAGTCTACTGCGGAGAGGTGAGAGGTCTCGCACGCCACGTCCCGGGACGCGAGCGGCCACCGTCTGCTGCAGCCCTGCATGTGAGCCGTCGGCCTGCCGTGAATCATGTTGGGAGGTAGGGCTGCTGGCCTCTGTGGTGGTTCCCCCTGTCTTGATAGTGTTTAGAAGGAAGGGTGTAGCTGCCATGATCGACACGTCTCCGAAGCCCACAACCTACGAGCTGGGTTGGCACGACGAGATCGACTACGCGTACGCCGCCGACCGGGGCCTCGACGAGCAGCACATCCGTGACATCTCGGGCCTCAAAGGCGAGTCGATCGAGGTTCTGGAACGCCGCTTGACCGCCTTCAGAGCATTCCGACGGATGCCTATGCCG
>JAUXCV010000319.1 GCA_030618675.1 Acidimicrobiia bacterium
GAAGATGGCGATATCGACTACGAATCGATCGTTGCCATCGCTCGCGCGACCGAACCGGATGACTACGTCTCGGTCTCCGACGTGCGGGATTGGGACGACAACCAGCGCCGTGCGTCCCGGCTCTGCGCTCGATGGCTCGCCTACGTCGACGACGAGATGGTCGGATTCTCCTATGTAGGCCAATCTCCGGAGCTGGAGCGGACGATGGGGATCGTTCGCCTCATGGTTCATCCGGCGCACCAACGGCGAGGCTACGGTCGAGCTTTGCTCGAGCGCGCGGAAACGACCGCATCGGAGCATGGAGTCGACAGATTGCTCGGATCAACGGAGGAGGCGCGAACGCGCGACGTGCGATTCATGGAGAGAGCCGGATTCCGGGAGATCGACCGGGAGTGGCGATCCACGCTGAACCTGGAGCGCTTCGATCCCACAACCTGGCAGGAAATGCTCGATCGGGTCACCGCGTCGGGCATTCGAATCGTCTCGGTCTCGGCACTCGGCGAGGAGCGCCCCGGATGGAAGAGAGATCTGCATCGTCTCTACGTTCAAGTGGAAGCGGACGTACCGGCGAACTTCCCGATGCTCGCGGTGTCATTCGAGGATTTCGAGGCACTGGCCCTGGGTCACCGCTTGCTCGCCGATGGTTTCCTCGTCGCGATGGACGGCGACCAGATGGTGGGTCTCACCGAACCCCTCCTCGTTGACGATGAGCCGACAGCGATCGCTCAGTCGATGACCGGCGTGAGATCGGATCATCGGGGTCGCGGCATCGCCATTGCGCTCAAAGCGGCGTCGGCCATCTGGGCTGCGAGCCACGGGTACACCTCGATCCGCACCAACAACGATCAATCGAACGCCGCGATGCTCGCCGTCAACGATCGGCTCGGGTTCGAGCGCGATCACGCCACCATCTGGTATCTCAAGCGCCTGTAGGGTCGGCGTCATGGAATGGACGACCTACCTCGAGCACACCCGAGCCGACGCAGAGGAGGCCACCCGATGACGACCCCGTTCATCGGATCGGAGATCGGACCGCTGCGCACCGTGATGGTGCACCGGCCGGGGATCGAGATCGCCCGTATCACTCCCGAGAACAAGGAGGCGCTGCTCTTCGACGATCTCCTGTGGCTTGAGCGGGCGCAGGAAGAACACGATGTCTTCGCCGGGATGCTCCGATCCAGCGGATCTGAGGTTCTCCTCTTCGAGGATCTGCTCTGCGACGTGCTCGAGGATGAGTTCGTGCGAGGCTCGCTGATCGACTCCGTGTTCAACCCGGCGCGAGTTGGACCCCGGGTCGCGGACACGATGAGGGCGGCGCTGCGAGAACGTCCCGTTGAAGAAGTCCGCGACATCCTCATCGGCGGTCTTCTCGAGTCGGAACTCGAGGAGTGGGGGGTCGACCACCTCTTCGCCGATCTCGTCGCCGACCGCTTCCACTATGTGCTCCGACCCCTGCCGAACCTGCTGTTCATGAGGGACAACGCTGCGTGGATCGGAAACGGTCTCGTCCGGAGCGTCCTCGCCACGCCGGCGCGACAGGCCGAGTCGACGCTCGTGCGTGCCGTCTACGACCACCACCCGCGGTTCGCAGCGATCGAAGCACCGGTGTGGTTCGGTGACGGCGCCGACGAACGATTTCCCGCGAGCATCGAGGGCGGCGACGTACTCGTGCTTTCAGAGACGACGGTGATGATCGGTCTCGGGGAACGGACCGCACCAGCAGCCGTCGAGATCCTGGCACACAATCTCTTCGAACGGTCCTCGGTGGAGCGTGTCATCGTCGTGCATCTCCGCAAGGAGCGGGCGGTCATGCACCTCGACACCGTGTTCACGATGGTCGACGAGAACAAGTTCAACGTCTTCCCCGGTGTTCTCGACGGCGTCGACGTGCACGTCATTCGACCGGGCATGACCCGTCCGCTCGAGATCGAGACGTGCAGCGGACTCGCATCGGCGCTCCGTGTCGCGCTCGATCGTGACGATCTTGTGTTCATCCCCACCGGAGGCGATGCCATCGGGCGACTCCGGGAGCAGTGGGACGACGGCAACAACACGTTCGCCGTCGCCCCCGGTGTGGTGATCGCCTACCGACGAAATCAGGAGACGAATCGACGCCTGCGGGACCACGGCATCGAAGTCCTCGAACTCGACGCGTCCGAACTCGGTCGGGGGAGGGGCGGCAGTCGCTGCATGACCCAGCCGATCCTTCGAGACCCACTGTCATGAGCGATCTCATCACCGTCGCCGTCTACCCGACCCGTTCCGACGCGGAGATCGTTCGGGCACGCCTCGTCTCAGACGGCATAGAAGCGATCGTGATCGCCGACGACGAGGGCGGTTTGAACCCGGGCTTCTACGCCCGCTACGGCATCCGGGTCGTCGTGGCATCCGAAGACCTGGAGGATGCGCGCGATTCCATCGGCATCGAGGTCATCGCCATCCCGGACGAGGCGATGCATGCAATGGTGAACCACGCCCGGGCATGGGCACCGAACGAGGCCTGCGGACTCATCGTCGGCGTCGGCGGCGTTGTGATGAAGGTCTACCAACTCGTCAACGCCGACCCGGGACCCGACCGGTTCACGCTCGATCCTGAAGAGCATTTCGCCGCCTGGCAGGATGCCACCGCCCATGGATGGGGGA
>JAUXCV010000337.1 GCA_030618675.1 Acidimicrobiia bacterium
TGGATCGGCCTTGCGATTCCGAGTGCTGCAGGACGCGTCACGATGAACGCCCTGTTCCTCAGGAAGTACGGGGTGTCGCCGACGCTCGCCCTCACCCAGGGTGCGCTCGATGGTATCGCCGGATTCGTCACCGAAGCGGGGATCCTCCTCGTTGCCTTGATCGCAACTGACCTGTCCCTCGACCTCGACACAGAGGCCATCAACTGGGGTCCCATTCTGTTGATCGTGACGGTCTTGATCGTCGGGTTGATCATCGCGATCCTCCGCATCCAGCGACTGCGCGAGGCTGTCCTTCCCCCTCTCAAGGATGCCTGGGCGATGCTGTGGAGTCTGCTGAGGGACCCGAAGAGGACGTTCGGGCTCCTAGGCAGCAATCTGGCGTCACGGACGATTCTCGCCATCACTCTCTGGTTCATCCTTCACGCGATCGGCGCGCCCTTACCCCTCGTCGTAGCCCTCGTCGTCACCGTCGCAACCAACCTCCTCGCAGGCCTTGTGCCGATCCCCGGTGGCATCGGTGTGGCCGAAGCGGTGCTGACGTCGTTCCTGATCGTCGTTGGCTTGGGCGCCGACGAGGCGTTCGCCGCCGCGATCGTGTTCAGAATCGCCACCTTCTACATCCCCGCCGGCGAGGGCTTCTTCGCTATGAGATGGCTCGAGAAGAACGGATACCTGTGATGGAGGCCGGCCGGTGACGGCAGAAGACAGGCATCCCATGACCAGGAACTATCGCCGGGGCGAACGATTGAGCCATGCCCTCTACGGTTTGATCATCATCGCGGCAACGCTGGTCGCGGAGAAGGGCCACGTTGATGAGGCCTCGCACGCTCTCGGCCTGATTCTCGGAACGGGCTTCATCCTGTTGTTGGCGCACACCTACACGGCGATCGTGGCCGTACGAGTCGTCGAGTCGACCAAACTCGGGACCGCCCACCGGCGGCG
Organism: Acidimicrobiia bacterium; assembly: GCA_030618675.1. Classification (GTDB taxonomy): domain Bacteria; phylum Actinomycetota; class Acidimicrobiia; order Spongiisociales; family UBA5794; genus JAHEEL01. The sequence continues at coordinate 943 of JAUXCV010000337.1, forward strand.
TGTGATTCGGGACAACCTCCCCATTCTCTTTGCCATCGTGGTGCCGTCAGCGCTCTTCATCTTTGCGTGGTTCGGCGTAGTCACGCTCCAGGCCGCCTACACCGCATCGATTGTGTTCAGTCTCGTGGCGCTGTTTGGACTCGGCGTGTTCGAGGGACGAATGGAATCGATGAACTGGGCCCTCTCGGTCCTTGCCGGCTTCGCTGCGGGAACCATCGGGGTCATCGTCGTTGTCCTCGAGACCCTTCTCGACTGACCGGAACTCAGGCGAGCACGACGCCCGGGACGGCAATAGGCTGCCGTCATGAGCACAGACGAAACACGAGTCCCGCCGATCGTGTCGGTTGTCGCCCGATCGGATACGGGCAAGACGACGTTCCTCGAGGCGCTGCTCCCCGCCCTCAAAGAGAAGGGGCTCCGCGTGGCCGTGGTCAAGCACCACCACCACACGAGTTCGTTCGACACGCCCGGAAAGGACACACACCGCATCGCCGAAGCCGGCGCGGACCTCGTGCTGGGGATCTCCCCGGTCCAGGTGGCGACCTTCTCCAGAGAGGCCGGAACGGGCGATCTCGACGCGGTGATCGCCAGGCATTGTTCCGACTACGACCTCGTGCTCACCGAGGGCTACAAGCGCGGCGACTTCCCCAAGATCGAGGTGCACCGGGCCAAGCGGAGCGACGAGCTGCTGTGCGACTTCGACGAGATGCTCGCTCTCGTCACGGACAGCGAGTGGGATACGGATGTCCCCCAGTTCTCCCTGAGCGACGCCGAAGGCGTAGCGGCGCTCCTCACATCGTGGCTGGAGCCCACGAGCGGGGCCTCGATTCCTATGGACTTGCAGTTCAACGTCTGGTTCGAGAACGATGGCGAGGTAGCAGCATCACGCTGGAGGATGGAACTCCTCTCTGCAGTCGACGAGCACGGATCGATCACAGCCGGCGCCGAGTCGATGGGTGTGCCGTACCGGGTGGCATGGAAGAGGATCCACGAGATGGAGGAGCGGTTGGACGAGCAACTCCTCGAGACCCAGACCGGGGGTACCGAGGGTGGCGGCGCCAGGCTCACCGATGTGGGCAGGGACCGCGTCGATCGGATGCGCGTCTTCTGCGACCGGGCCGACCGGGCACTCCACGAGATCTCCCGCGACGTCTTCGGAACGGCGCCGGCGACCTGATACCGCGCCGGTCGCACCGTCGGCGTCGGGCGTTATGCTCTCCCGTCATAACGCCTAGGAGACCGTCCGTGCCTTCCCGAATCATCCTCATAGGAACTGCGCGGATAGGCCGCTTCCGATCCTCTTCCTCCCCCTCAGGCTGGATCCGCGGTTTGTGGTCGGGTTCACTGGCGGGATCTCATCGCGCGTTCGGGATTCAAGGTGTTGGCGGTGATCACGATCTGGGTGAAGGTTTGAACGGGGGTTCTCTGACATTCTCCCCCACGCAGCCTGAATCCACGGCTTGTGAGTGGGTTGATTGGCGGGATCTCATGGTGGGGCCGGGATTCGAGGGTTTGGCGCTGTTCACGATCTGGGTGAAGGTGCGAGCGGCGCTCTCT
>JAUXCV010000065.1 GCA_030618675.1 Acidimicrobiia bacterium
ATCTGGATCGGCGCACTGGCCGGAGTGGTGTTCAGGGTCTTCTGGATCGGCGCACCCCGATGGTTGTCCACGACGCTGTACGTCGCCATCGGCTGGGTGGCGATCTTCTTCCTTCCCGACTTGATCGCCGGTGCGGGCGTTACCGCCGTTGCACTGATCGTGATCGGCGGCGTCCTGTACAGTCTCGGAGCGATCGTCTACGCCCTGAAACGACCGGACCCCTCTCCGGGAGTGTTCGGCTTCCACGAGGTATTCCACACGCTGACGGTCGCGGCCTTCATCTCTCACTACGCCGCAGTGTGGCTCGTCGTCCACCAGTAGACCCTCCTCCCCCAGCTCTTCCCAGCAGCCGCCATGCGACCGTCCGCTCAGCGGCCCTGTCCCCCCCAACCCATTTGTCTCCGGCCGACGTAGCCCCCCCTCGATCACAGCGGCTTGTAGCGGTGGGAGCATCTCCGGCCAATTCGTGCACGGAGGGTTGAGAGTGAAGTAGACAACCCCTGATTGCCCGTCGGACTGTCGTTCCTATCATCGCTGTGTGGATCTCCCCGAAGCGACATACCCGAGCCGGGGATGGATCGTGCCTCTGGCAGCCACAGTGATGGTCGGATTCGGCGTGATTCTCTATGGATTCTCCGTCTACGCCACCGATCAGGCGGCCGGCGCCGAGTTCTCGACGACCGCCTTGTCCCTGGCATACGGCGGCTCGGTGTTCGTCGGAGGTCTTCTCGCTCTCCCCGTCGGGCGCTTCGCCGACAAGCACGGCGTGCGCCTCATCGTCGGAGTGGGAGCGGTGCTCGGCTCACTGGGCCTCGCCGCCTTCTCGATGTCGAACCAGTCGTGGCAGGTTGTCGCCGCATGGTGGGTGCTGATCGGACCTGCACAAGCGATGGTCTACTACCAGCCGACCTACATAGCCATCGTTCAGTGGTCCCCAACCCGTGACCGGGCCCGGACTCTGGCGACCATCACGCTCATCGGCGGCCTGGCCGGCATCGTCTTCATCCCTCTGGCGGAACGGTTGGTATCGCTCCTCGGCTGGCGACCGGCGGTCTTGACTCTGGCTCTCCTGCTGCTTGTCGTTGGAGGAGCTACCGCCGTGTTCACTCTGCCACGGCGCCGCAGCGACGTCGATGAACTCACAACGGAATCCGAACCGGATGTGACGATCTTCGGCCTCTTCAGGGACCGCCGATTCCTGCTCTACACGCTGGCGCTGATGCTCATACTCATGGCCACGCAGGGCGTCATCGCTCATCGTGTGGCTCGCTTCGAGGAGGTCGGGTTCTCCCTGGCAACGGTTGCGATGTGGGCGGCGATCGCGTCGGCGTTGAGCCTGCCGGGCCGTTGGATTGCGCCCATACTCGCTGATCGACTCGGAGCGACCCGGGTCCAGGCGGGTATCGCCCTGGTCGTGGCGTTCAGCGTCATGTTGATGGTGGACGGCACGTCGTCGTGGCAGATGATCGGTCACTTCTTCTTGTTCGGCCTGGCGTTCGGGGCACTGCTACCGCTGCGGGCCATGGTCATGGGCGACTGGTTCTCAGGTCCGTCCTACGGGAGGATCATGGGCACACAGTGGACCGGCGTCGTTCTCGTCGCGGCTACCGGACCCGTTCTCGTCGGCGTGCTGCGGGATGCCACCGGCGGCTACGGGTTTTCGGCTGTGATTCTCACGGTTCTCTTTCTCGCAGCGACGGCAGCGATCGCGCTCAGCGGCAGGGAAGCGACCAGTCGCGACAAACCAGGTCACCATGGCCGGGAGCCATGATCTCATCTCTGCGAACTGTGGGCCGGCAGAGCACCTATACGACACTGCGAGCCCAGGGTTCGCAGTGTTGTTGGGGATCGGCTTTCGGCCGGGCTCCGAGCACGGACTATCATGGGGGTGACCACTCCGGGGAGTTCGGGTACGCCGAACTGAGAGGGCGGCCGGTGCAGCACCGCTGCGAATGTCGCTGACCCGCGGAACCTGATCTGGATCATGCCAGCGGAGGGAGCTCGTGGGACAGCCCACCAACAAAGTGATCATCCTCTCGGGAGGAGAACCACTCGAAGCCGATCGAGAGATCGTTCTGCCCGGTGACGCCTACGTCATCGCGGCCGACAGCGGCCTGCATCACGCCGCCGATCTCGGAATCGGAGTTGACCTCGTCATCGGAGACATGGACTCGGTCGACCCGGGAACACTCGCCGCCGCCGTCGGCAGGGGATCCCGGAAGGAACTGCATCCAACGGACAAGGACCGCACGGATCTTGAACTGGCGATCGACGCGGCTCTCGACCGTGGTGCCAGAACGCTGCTGATCGTCGGGGCTCACACCGGTCGCCTCGACCATCTCCTCGGCGCCATGGGGCTGTTCTCAGCTACGGCACCACACGTCGACGAGATCATCTGGACCGACGGACTGACCGAGGTCTACGGCTGCGTGCCGGGGCATCCCGTCATCGTCAACGGTCGGGTCGGCGACGGGGTCTCCCTCATCCCCGGTTCAACGAACGTGAGTGGAATCAGAACCGAAGGTCTGAGATGGCGGCTGTTCGATGACGCGCTTCCCGCGGGTTCAACTCGGGGAATCAGCAACGTCATCGCGACGACTCCAGTGTCCGTTTCGGTCGAGGCCGGAACGTTGCTGGTCGTTCATGAAAGGACACCGACATGAAACAGATCCTGGGCGGACTCCTCATCGCAGCGATCGCTCTGACAGGGGCAGGCTGCAGCGCCGCCGACACAGATGCCGGCCAAGTCGTGTTGATGACACACGGATCCTTCGCCGTCTCCGACGGGGTATTCGAGGCGTTCACCGAAGAGACGGGCATCGCGGTGAGCGTGCTTCAATCCGCCGATGCAGGGGCGATGGTGAGTCAGGCCATTCTGACGAAGGACAATCCCGTCGCCGACGTCCTCTACGGGATCGACAACACGTTCCTCTCCCGAGCGATCGACGAGGACCTGTTCCTCCCCCATCGGGCCGCCGCGATCGGCACCGTGCCGAGGGGCCTGAGGGTCCCGGGCGATCAGGTGACACCGATCGACTTCGGCGATGTCTGTCTCAATCTCGATCCGGACGGACTCGCGAGCGTTGGTCTCGAAAGCCCTGAGCGGCTCATCGATCTGGCCGACCCGGCGTACCGGGGGACGCTCGTCGTTGAGGATCCGTCGACATCATCACCTGGTCTGGCGTTCCTCCTCGCCACGATCGCCACGTTCGGCGAGGGCGGTGTCTACCCGTGGCAGGCGTATTGGCAAGACCTCGTTGCCAATGACGTCCGCATCGTTCCGGGCTGGGATCAGGCCTACTACGGGGAGTTCTCCGGAGGGTCCGGCGAAGGCGACCGTCCGATCGTCGTCTCGTATGCCACCTCGCCGGTCGCCGAGGTCTACTTCGGCGATCTCGACGCTGCTCCCACCACGATCGTCGAGGACGGCTGTTTCCGTCAGGTCGAGTACGCCGGGATCCTCAACGGCACGAAGGCGGAAATGGCTGCGGGATTACTCGTCGACTTCCTCCTCGAACGCACGTTCCAGGAGGACGTCCCGCTGAACATGTTCGTGTTCCCGGCGAACAGTGACACTCCACTCCCCGACGTGTTCGTGGACCACGCGGTCGTCCCGACGGACTCAAGGGTGATGGAACCGGCATGGATCGATGAGAACCGGGAGCGTTGGCTCGCCGAGTGGGCCACCGTCGTGCGATGAGAACAAGGCCGTGGATCCTGCTGCTCGCTGCGGTCCCTGCGGCGTTCCTGGCGTACTTCTTCGTTTACCCGCTCGTGACGATCCTGTACACCGGCCTCGTCCCGAATGGCCGGTTCGCTACCTCCGCATTCGTCGAGATCGTGACGAATCCGGCCATGCGATCGGTCGCCTGGTTCACGCTGTGGCAAGCCGTCCTGTCGACCGTGCTCACCGTCATCCTCGGCCTCCCCGCGGCCTACGTCTTCGCCCGCTACCGGTTCCCCGGCCGGTCGTTGTTCCGTTCCCTGACCCTGGTCCCCTTCGTCCTTCCGACACTCGTCGTCGGGGTCGCCTTCCTTGCCGTTCTCGGCCCGGGAAGCCCGTTCGGCGTCGACCTCCGCGGCACCATCTGGGCGATCCTGATCGCTCACGTCTTCTACAACCTCGCCATCGTGATCCGCGGCGTTGGGGTTCTCTGGGAGCAGATCGATCCTCACCTCGAGGATGCCGCCCGATCCCTTGGCGCCGGCCGGTGGCGCGTCTTCCGCGAGGTCACGCTCCCGCTGCTCCGGCCCGCGATCCTGTCGAGCGCCGCCCTGGTGTTCCTGTTCTCGTTCACGTCGTTCGGCGTGATCCTCGTCCTCGGTGATCTCCATCACTCGACACTCGAGGTCGAGATCTGGCGTCAGGCAACAGCGTTCCTACGCCTTGACCTCGCGTCGGCGCTCGCCGTGCTCCAACTCGTCGGTGTCACCGTGATCCTCCTGCTCTACGGCAAGGCCGGCAAACGGATGGACGGCGAACTCCCACTCCGTCCGTCCGCCGAGGTCGCCCGACGGCCGCGAACCATCGGTGAGCGCCTGTTGATCACAGCGACCCTCGGCATGCTCGGCCTCATCGTCGTCGTGCCCATCGCTGTGATGATCGCCCGATCCTTGAACACTCCGACGGGCCTTGCGTTGACGCACTACGCCAATCTCTTCGATCCGCCCCGTGCTTCCGCCGTCTTCGTTTCGCCGCTTGATGCGATCGGGAACACGCTCCGATTCGCTGTTCCGGCGGTCATCATCGCCGCCGGGATCGGGCTCATGGCGGGCGTGGTCATCGTGTCCGCCCGGGGGCGCAGCGGCCGCATCTTCGACACGGTGCTCATGCTTCCCCTCGGAACGTCGGCGGTGACGATCGGATTTGGGTTCCTCGTGGCGCTCGACCAACCGATCGACCTGCGGGCATCCATCATGCTGATCCCCATCGCTCACGCGCTTGTTGCCATCCCGTTCGTCATCCGGAGCACGGTCCCGGTGATGGAGTCGGTGCAACACCGCCTTCGAGAGGCGGCGGCCGTTCTCGGTGCATCCCCGCGACAAGCGTGGCGTGAGGTCGATCTTCCGCTCGTCTCACGCGCTCTGGCCGTCGGGGCGCTGTTCGCCTTCGCGATATCCGTCGGTGAGTTCGGAGCGACATCCTTCATCGCCCGTCCTGCGACCTCCACGATTCCGGTTGCGATCTTCCGACTGCTCGGTCGGCCCGGGACCTTCGGAGAGGCGATGGCCATGGCGGTCGTGCTGATGGCGATCACCGCGGTAGCCGCGATGGGGATCGAGTCGATGCGCGGATCCCGTTCGGGGGGTGTGTGATGCTCGAGGTTTCTCAACTGACGGTCCGATTCGATGGGACGCCGGCACTCGACGGCGCAGACCTCACGGTTGAGGACCGGTCGATCCATGTTCTGATGGGTCCGTCCGGGTCGGGGAAGTCGACGATGCTGCGAGCGATCGCCGGTCTCGAGGCTCCGGAATCCGGCGAGATCACGTGGAACCGTCGATCCGTGTTGGGTGTTCCGGCCCACAAGCGCGGATTCGGCCTGATGTTCCAGGACTACGCGTTGTTCCCTCATCGGAATGTCGCGGGGAACGTTGCGTTCGGCCTCCGGATGCAAGGACTGGACTCAGCGATCATCCGCAGCCGGGTGGACGACGTCCTCGAACTCGTGGGTCTCCCCGGGTACGGAGACCGGAGCGTCGGCACGCTCTCGGGAGGTGAGCGGCAGCGGGTCGCCCTGGCGCGAACACTCGCGCCGCGTCCGCGTCTCGTGCTCCTCGACGAACCTCTCGGGGCGCTCGATCGATCACTCCGAGAGCACCTCCTCGTCGAGATGCGATCGATCTTCAATCGGGTCGAGGCGACGGTCTTGTACGTCACGCACGACCGCGAGGAGGCGTTCACGATCGCCGACCGCGTGGCGATCATCCGCGACGGAGGCATCGTCGCTGATGACACGCCGGAAGGTCTCTGGCGACGGCCTCCCGACGGCTGGACCGCCCGGTTCATCGGACTCGAGAACCTCTGCGCGGCGTCCGCTCTCGCCGACCTGGGTGTTCAGCCCCCGTCCAGCACGACGACGACTGGAGTGATTCCACCGGAGGCGATCAGCCTCTCCCCCACGGCTTCGAATGCGGCAACTGTGGCAGGTTCGCATTTCCGCGGTGGCGCGTACCGGATCGAACTCGACCTCGGCGCGGGTTCGATGCTCGTCACGTGGTCGCCGATCGGCATCGAGTCGGGAACGGCCGCCCGTTTCGATGTCGATGTAACCCGGGTCAGTTGGTTCGAGGACTGATCAACCGGTCATGGTCCATCGATCGCCGGAGTTGTGCCGCCCCTCTAGTCGTTCACGAGAAGAGCATCGGTCCAAGCTTCGCGAACTCGTCGCGTGACGAGAACGGCACGATGTAGTCATCTTCGATGCGCACGTCGTCGGCGTGCCCGGCAACGTCTTCGATCGTGAGAGGCCCCTTGTGATCCGGGTGCTTAAAGTAGCCCTCGCAAAGCGCCGTGAACACCCGACTCACCGATCCGCCGCCGACCGACCAGAGTTCACCGGTTCGCTGGTTCTCCTCCGATGCCAGATACGCGACCGCCGGGGCAACCGACTCAGGATCGAACTTGTCGGCCATCTCTCCCAGGATCTCTTCCGTCATCCTTGTGTGGGCGATCGGGGCAACCGTGTTCACAAGAACGTTGTGCTTGGCTCCTTCAAGTTTTAGGGCGTTCATGAACCCGACGAGACCCGCCTTCGCGGCGGCGTAGTTGGTTTGACCGAAGTTCCCGAAGAGCCCGGAACCGGAGGATGTGAGGACGATACGGCCGTACTGCTGTTCCTTCATCACACGGAAGGCCGGCTTGGTGACGTAGAAAGCGCCCTCGAGGTGGACCGAAAGAACCGACCGGAGATCATCGACGTCCATGTTGAGGAGGGTTCGATCACGCAGAATGCCGGCGTTCGAGATCAGGACATCGACTCGGCCGAATGTCTCAACGGCGCGTTCGATGATCGCGACGCCACCCTCCGGCTCCGCCACCGAGTTGTAGTCGGCTACGGCTATGCCACCGCTGCTCACGATCTCCTCCACCACGGCATCCGCTGCGTTGGTGCCGGATCCATCGCCGTGCAGCGACCCGCCGAGATCGTTCACGACAACGGATGCGCCCCTCGATGCCAGCAGAAGTGCGTAGACACGTCCGAGGCCGCCGCCGGCCCCGGTGACGACCGCGACCCGGTCCTGGAAGTCGATCATGCTGACTGCTCCTTGCCGATTGCCTGTCCCGAACGATAGCGACCCCCGGCATCGCTCTCGCGGGTGTCACACGCCGGAGATCAGAAGAGATCCGGCCAGGTCGCCGCGGTCGGCGACGACGACCTCTTCCAATCCCAACCACGACGCTATCTCCCGGAGTTCGAGCGCCAGCGACGGACTGACCCTCACGGCGTTGTGGCCGGGTTCGAGATGGGCCGCCTGGACGAGGAGCCTCCGTGCCTTTCGATCGGCCTTCAGATCCACTCTCGCAACCAGATCGCCGTCAAGCAGGAACGGCAGCACGTAGTACCCGTATCGCCGCTGCTCCTTCGGCACATAGATCTCGATCCGGTACCGGAATCCGAAGATCCGCTCGACGCGATCCCGATTCCAGATCAGCGAATCGAACGGGCTCAGTAGGGCGGTACCCGCTGTGCTGCGAGGCATCACTGCATCGGGATGGAGATAGGCGGGATGTCGCCACCCCTCCACGGTTACCGGGATCACGGCGCCCTCGGCGGCGAGATCCTCGAGAACCGGGCGAGCAGTGGGTTTGTGGAGCCGGTAGTAGTCCGCGAGGTCGGCCACCGTGCCGATGCCGTGGTGTCGAGTGGCATCGACCAGCAGCGTGCGGTAGGCCTCGTTCTGGTCGAGCGGCGATCCCTCGAGCGCCCACGCCGGGACTACGCGGTCCGGCAGATCGTATAGACGGCCGAACGACGAAG
>JAUXCV010000054.1 GCA_030618675.1 Acidimicrobiia bacterium
ACCTCCCCCTGAGCCTGAATCCTCGGTTCCTGAGGAGAATGAGCGCCTCTCCACATGTCCCCCCGACGGAACGGCGGGGGGACGCGAGGAGCCTGCGACGAGCAGGGGGGCACCGGCGAGTTCGCAGGGGGGCATCTGTATCCGAGTTCGATGGTGTCAAGGCGGCCCCCTCTGGCCTGCCGGCCATCTCCCCCACGCTGCGTGGGGGAGAATGTCAGAGAGCCCTGCTCGCACCTTCACCCAGATCGTGATCTTCGGCAACACCTCGAATCCAGGCCCCACCACGAGATCCCGCCGGTGAACCCGACCACAAAACGCGGATCCAGGCTGAGGGGGAGGAAGAGATCCGCGCCCTACGCGTGCGTCTTCTCGGTACTCAATACTCGGTACTCAGTACGGCGCCGCAGGCGCCCTAATTGAACGCAGGGATACCTGTGATGGCTTGGCCGAGCACAAGCGTGTGGACCTCGTTGGTCCCCTCGTATGTGATCACGGATTCGAGGTTGTTCATGTGCCGGATGACGGGGTACTCGAGCGTGATCCCGTTGGCGCCGAGGATGCTCCGGGCTTCACGAGCCACCTCCAACGCCGATCGAACGTTCTCCATCTTCCCGAAGCTGATCTGCTCCGACGTGAGCGTTCCGTCGTCGTGCTTCCGTCCCAGGTGGACCGAGAGAAGCATCGACTGGTTCACCTTCACCATCATCTCCGTGAGTTTGCGCTGCGTGAGTTGGAACGAGGCGATCGGGCGTCCGAACTGGATCCGGTCCTTCGCATAGGCCAGCGCTGATTCGTAGCTCGCACGGCCGGCACCCACGGCGCCGAAGAGGATCCCGAAGCGGGCCTCGTTGAGACAGGCCAATGGCCCTTTGAGCCCGGCGACGTTGGGGAGCACCGCGTCATCGGGTAGTCGAACGCCGTCGAAGACGAGTTCCGATGTGATCGACGCACGAAGAGACAGCTTGTGGTGGATGTTGTTCGCCGAGAACCCCGGCGTGTCGGTGGGCACGATGAATCCACGAATGCCCCCATCTGTCTGGGCCCACACGACGGCCACGTCGGCGATACCCCCGTTCGTGATCCACATCTTCGTGCCATCGAGGATCCAGTCCGAACCGTCACGGCGGGCCCGGGTCTTCATCGAACTCGGATCTGAGCCGGCATCGGCCTCGGTGAGTCCGAAACAGCCGACGATGTCACCCGCGGCCATGCCGGGGAGCCATCGCTGTTTCTGTTCTTCTGATCCGAACGCCCAGATGGGGTACATCGCGAGCGATCCCTGCACGGACACGAAGCTCCGAATCCCCGAGTCGCCGGCCTCGAGTTCCGTACAGGCCAGCCCGTAGCTGACGGCGTTCGTACCCGCGCACCCGTATCCATCGAGGTGCATGCCGAAGAGTCCGAGCGCCCCCATTTCCTTGGCGAGTTCCTTTGGGAGCGTCCCTTCTTCGAACCAGTCGGCGACGTTCGGAAGGATCCTGTCACCGACGAACTCTCGGACCGTATCCCGGATGAGGCGTTCTTCGTCGTCGAGGAGAGCGTCGATCTGGAGGAAGTCGTGCGGGGTTTCGCCCCCGGGGCGGATAGCGGTGCTCATGACCCTCAGCCTACAGGTCACCACCGCCTGGACGATTATCAGAATCTCCCCACCAGAGCGTGCGCTGGGGGAAGGCGATGACGATTCCCTCTCGAGCCAAGGCCCGGGCCACGGTCCTGGCGACACCATCCACCGCCCGGTACTGATCGAGTACAAGAGGGTCGTGCCAGAACAGGAGTTGGAACTCGACGGCGTTGTCGCCGAACGCGGAGACGAGGGCTTCCGGTGGAGGCTCGGGATGAGCCAATTCGCAGGCGGTGGCGGCGTCTTCGAGGACCTGCTTCGCGCGGTCAAGGTCGGTGCCGTAGGCCACGCCCACCTCGAGTGTCGACCGTCGGTTGCCGAGATCCGTCAGATTCACGACGGCATTGTCGATCACCATCTTGTTGGGGATGTGGATGTTCTCGCCGTCGATCGTCTCGATGACGACGGTTCTGCCTGTGATCTCCAGCACGGTGCCGGTTCCGCTCTCAGTGACGATCTGGTCCCCAGCGGCGAACATCGGTGCGCTCTGCAGGACGAGTCCGGAGGAGAAGTTGTCCATCAATCGTCGCCCGGCGAAGAACACGACAACGGCAATGGCGATGATGATCAGCAAAGCCGGCCCGATATCGATGCCGAGAAGGACGATGGCATAGATGATGCCGACGAAGATGATGACCCAACCGCTGGCCCTAGCGATGAGGGATGCTCCCTCTTCGGAGAGATGAGGGAAGCGGCGAAGGACCTTCCGCAGCATCCGACGTGCCAGCCGGGCAAGGACGAGGGAGATGACGACCACGAGGCCGGCCCAGACGAAGTCCCAGGCCGTCATCTGATCGACATTGACGAAATCCTCAAGTTGCTCCGTTGACGGGATCGGCACCTGTGCCCTGATGCTCATGTGACGGCCCCGGAGAACAACTGCTTCTGGCCACCGGTGGCGGCCCTCGGAATCCCAGACCACGGCAGGTCATCCATGAACGACCAACTCGTACGATGGATCACGGTCGGCCCGAATGCGGAGAGAGCAGCGCGATGGCGGGGGCAGGGGTAGCCCTTGTTCCGATCGAAGTCGAACCCGGGGAAAGATGGCGCCATCGTTCGCATCAGCCGATCACGCGTCACCTTCGCCAGGATGGATGCTGCAGCGATCGTTAGTGACGTGGCATCTCCGCCCACGATCGTTCTCGTGTTGCCGGTGTCGACGAAGTCCCAGCGGCCATCGACGAGGACCCGGTCCGGTGCGACACCCAGCCCGCCGAGCGCTCGCTTTGCAGCGAGTCGCTGAGCAGCGGACATGCCGAGCCGATCGCACTCCTCGGGGGAAGCATGGCCGACGCTCCACGCCGCGCACCAGTTCGCGACCCGCTCGAAAAGGCCTTCGCGTTCGCGTTCGTTGAGCATCTTCGAATCCCGGATCTTGTAGATCCGTTTCCCGGTCGGAACGACCGCGGCAGCCACGGTGAGCGGCCCGGCCCAGGATCCGCGCCCAACCTCATCCACCCCGACAACGACGCTGGCTCCGTCGGCCCACAGTTCGCGCTCCACGGCAAGGCCGGGTGCCTTTGAGCGAAGCGATGGGCGCAGTCGGGTGGATCTCACGGGACGAGGATACCCCCTTCGGCCCACAGGACCGCTCAGTTGTTCCTCGGGTCGATCGGGTAGTTGGCGTACCGGGCGATCTGCGGATCCTGTCTCAGCAAGACCCGTCGCCACAAGGTCGTCGGGACCGGATCGAATACGTCATCGACCGATCCTTCCACGGGGAACCATGATCCGATGCCCAGTTCCATCTCCAGTTGGCCTGCGCCCCATCCCGCGTATCCGGAGAAGATCCGCATCTCCTCGAGACCGTCGACATCGTCCGGATCACGGGAGACGTCGACGAACCCTACGAAGTCAGGTGTCGGCTGCCAGATGTCATCTGCCGCGACTCCGGGCCGATGTGCCACTCCGATCGCCGTCTCCGTCTGGACGGGGCCGCCGGCGAAGACCTGGGCGGGAGGGGCCAGACGTTCGCACCAGGCGGGCAGATGGGCCCTGACCTCCAGGTCCAGCGGCCGGTCGAGCACGACGCCCACAGCCCCGTTCTGGTCGTAGTCGACGAGCAGGACGACCGATCGGAAGAAGTTGGGATCGACGAGAACGGGCGAAGCCACGAGAAGCATGCCCCGACGGAGTTCGGCCATGTACGTAGGTTGGCAGGTTCGGTCGGCGATTGCCGCCGATCCAGCGGCCGATCGTCAGCGGGGAGCAGGGTCCTTGTCGGGGATGAGCGCTCCACCCGACAGAATGGAGATATGCCCGTCGTTCCAACGAACCTCGACCGTTCCCGCTTCGACTCGTTGGATGACCCCGCGCCGCGGTTCCCGCCCGACGACCTTCGTGAGGGTCTTGACTCGCTGGCCCTTGTGCAGACTCATCGCAATAGTCCTCCGTCGTCTCTTGGTTCGATCATACGTGATGTCGGCTTCGCCCGGGAGGGCCATTCGCCTCTCCTGTCGACGATTCGAGACCATTCCTCCGCGCGGCTATCGTCGGAGCCAGGAGGTGCCCATGGAACTCTGGAGCAACGACTTCTCTGAAGGTGAGCCGATCCCCGGTGAGTTCGCCTTCTGTCTGCCTCATGCAGAACAGCACGCGACCTTCGGACCGAACCGCAATCCACATCTGGCGTGGTCCGGCCTGCCGGAAGGGACCCGCAGTCTTGCGGTCATCTGTCACGACCGGCACGCGCCGACGAAACCCGATGATGTCAACGTCGAGGGCAGGGAGATCCCCGAGGATCTGTCGCGGACGGACTTCTTCCACTGGCTGCTCGTTGGCCTCTCCCCCGAGATCACGGAGATCGGAACCGCAGCGTGTTCGGACGGCGTCACAGAAGGCGGGAAGGGCGACAAGTCTCCGTTCGGTTGTCAGGAAGGCGTCAACGACTACACCGGCTGGTTCGCGGGAGATTCGGATATGGCGGGTGACTACCACGGGTACGACGGACCCTGCCCACCCTGGAATGACAGCCTCGTGCATCACTACGTGTTCACCCTCTTCGCTCTCGATACAGAGTCACTCGAACTCCCCGATCGGTTCGGAGGCGCGGACGCCCGTGCAGCGATCGAGGGCCATGTCCTCGCATCTGCCGACATCACCGGTACGTACACATTGAATCCGCGGCTGTCCTGAACGCGAGTCATCGCTCGGTTGTTCGATTCGTGGTGTAGGTTCGTTGGCATGGACGTAAGGCTCGCTCAGCATGATGATCTTGCGGCGATTGAGGAACTCACTCGCTGGGCTTGCTCGGAGGCGATCGGTGAGATGGTGCCCGAAACCGTCGTCGACACCGAGATCCGGCGCCGGTTCCGCAAGTCGATCCTCTCGGAACACCTCCTGGCCCAGCGGCTTCTCGTCGGTGCCGACTCCGCCGGCAATCTCGAACTCGCCGTCATGATCAACGACAGGTCGGACCACCTTGAGCTCGTCGGTGTCGTCGTTCCCTCTCACCCCGGCGGAGCCGTCGACGGACGTTCCCTCGTGGATTCTCTCCGGTTCATGGGATGGGTCGGCCCGATCTCATCGAGCGTCGCTCTCGGTCACACCGTCCAGGAACGCTTCCACGAAGCAGCGGGGTTCACGCCGGGCGAGGTCACCATGGATCGAGTCGCCGGGCATGAGGTATTCAGACGCGAATGGTGGCTCGACCCTGTTCTCTCAGCCGCCGGGTAGTCTGCGCGACATGGATTATCGAGCCCTTCCCAAAGCCCTCTTGCATGATCATCTCGATGGCGGCGTACGCGTCGAGACCATCCTTGAACTGGCCGACGATCAGGGATACGCGGATCTGCCGGCCACCGATGTCGACGGCCTCGGCGCGTGGTTCAACCAGGGCCGGTCCGGTTCTTTGGAGCGCTACCTCGAAGCGTTCACGCACACGGTGGCCGTGATGAGCAGCGAAGACGCTATCCAGAGGATCGCGTACGAGACCGGGATCGATCTCGCAGCCGACGGAGTGGTCTACGCCGAAATTCGATTCGGTCCCAGCCTGCACATGATCCACCGTTTGACCCGGGAAGCCGCTATCGAAGCCGTTCTCGACGGTTTCGCAGCTGCGAGCCGCGAGACCGGGATCGTCCTGTACACCATCGTTTCGGCGCTTCGCCACGACACCGACTCCGAGGAAGTTGTTCGCGCTGCAATCCCCTATCTCGACCGGGGTCTCGTGGGCTTCGATCTCGCGGGCCCGGAAGCAGGGTTCCCCGCCGACGATCACCTGGCGGCTTGCCGCCTGGCGCGTGATGCCGGTCTCGGCCTAACGATCCACGCGGGAGAGGCCGACGGGGCTTCGTCCATCTGGAGGGCGGTCGCGAGATGTGGGGCAACGAGAATCGGCCACGGTGTTCGTATCGCTGATGAGACCGACTTCGACGGGCGCACGATCACTTCCCTTGCTCCACTGGCACGCAGGATCCGCGACCATCGCATCCCGCTCGAGGTAGCGATCACATCCAACCTCGATACGTCGGCGTTCCCATCGGCCGCGGAGCATCCGTTTGGAGCGCTCTACAGGGCCGGATTCACGGTCACGCTCAACACCGACAATCGCCTCATGAGCAGGGTCAGCCTCTCGGACGAGTACGAACTCGCCGCGAACGCGTTCGGTCTCAAACCGGCCGACCTCGGGGAGATCACGGTGAACGCGCTCGAAGCCGGTTTCGGGGATTGGCCCGAGCGCCGGCGTCTGATCGACGAGGTGATCCGTCCCGCCTACGCCAGCGTGTCGTCCAACCAGGCAGCGACCTCAGAGAGCACCTGAATCTGCTCCGGTTCGTTGTGCATCTCGTGTCGGAGTCCCGGGTAGACCTTCCGCTCAACTGAATCCACCGCAGCGAGCGGCGCGGACGCTGAAGGAGGCACGAGCGGGTCATCTCCGCCGTGGATCACCAAGGTGGGTGTGTCGATGTTCGCGATCAGCTCGTGTGATCGGTCCTGCGCGCCCAGCATCTCCAGACCCAGGCGAGTCGTCACTTTCGTGTACACGAGGGGATCGGCGAAGTAGGCCTCCCCTACCGCCTCGTCGCGGGAGAGCTGCTCTCCTTTGACGGAGCTGTCCATCGCCAGCTTCGGTGTGATCCTTCCGAGAATCTGCACACCGAGTCGCAACGCGGCGGGCACGTCGGCATCGAGCGCGGGTGCGGACAGGACGCCCGCGTCGGGGTGTGGTCGATCCTCAGCGAGGTAGAGCGCTCCGATCAACCCGCCGAGGGAGTGGGCATAGAGCACCCAAGGTATGTCCGTGCGAATGAGTCCGGATTCGACGACGCCCTCAACGTCGTCGACGAAGTCATCGAACGACGGAACATAGGCCCGGGTTCCCGCCGACCGTCCGTGACAGCACAGGTCGAACGCAGCGACCGCGTATCCCCGATCCACGAAGAAGTCGGCCACGTGCTCCCACCGTCCGGAGTGCTCCCCCAGGCCGTGGACGATGAGGAGTGAACGCTGCGGCTCCCCATCCGGGGTCCAGGTTCTCGTGTGCAAAGACAGGCCATCCTGTCTTGCGTACGTGCCGGTGGTCTCATTCATGTCTCGCTCCTGATCGATGCTGCGAATGCGGCACCCACGATACCGGCCTGGTTTCTGAGAACGGCGGGCACGATACGCGCCTTCGTCGTGAAGTGATGCGAGTAGGTCTCGAATCGTTTCGAGATCCCACCGCCGAAGACGAAGAGATCGGGCCAGAAGAGCTCCTCGACGTACGCAAGGAACTCATCGACCCGGGACGCCCACCAGTCCATCTCGAGTTCACCACGTTTGACGAGACGCCCAGCGGCGTAGAGTTCCGCCTTCTGTCTATGGAAGATCAAGTGGCCGAGTTCAGTGTTGGGGATGAGGCGTCCATCGTGGAGATAGGCGCTTCCGATTCCGGTGCCGAACGTCAGGAGGATCACGACACCGTCGATGCCCGCAGCCGCTCCGTACTTCGCTTCAGCAAGCCCAGCGGCGTCGGCATCGTTGAGGACCGTGACCGGCATTCCAAGACGATGGCTGAGCATCGAGGCCGCATCGATCCCGACCCACCCGTCGTCGATGTTCGCCGCCGTTTCGATGACTCCAGCACGCACGACTCCGGGGATCGTGATGCCGACCGGCCCGTTCCAATCGCTGGTGTGGACGATCTCGACGATCGCGTCCGTGACGGCGTCCGGTGTGGAAGGCTGGGGAGTCGGAATCCGTAACCGCTCCGCTGCGAGAGCACCGGTCTCGAGATTCACCGGGGCGCCCTTGACTCCCGATCCTCCGACGTCGACACCGAACACCTGCACGCCTACGCCTCCTCTGTGATGACTCGTTCCAGGTTGGCAGCATATCGGGTGAGGCCGGATCGAACCGCATCCAGTGGTGGCTCGATCCTGACTCCACCGGGATACTCCGGGAAGTCGCTCCCCAGAGCCGTCACGCCCGGAAGCGCCAGGACGCGATCTCCAGGAAAGAAAGGAAGGAGCACGACGATCACGGGACCCTGGGATCGAATCGCCACCTCAACGCCCCGCAACTGCCGGAGGCGCTTTGAAAGGCGCCGCGTCTGCCGTAGCGCCTCTTCCGCGGTGGCCCGGGGCACGGTTTCCTCGATAGCCATGACCGTTGCATCTGCGGGGACCGGGCGAAGACTCGACCATGCATTCACGATCGCGATCGTTCGGTTCGACCCGATGCGATCGAAGACGCCGAGGTAGTTCGGATACCCCACGATGACCGTCCCGTTGCACGCGTCGGGCACGACCGTCCGGCCGCGCACACACGGCAGTTCCCGGGCCCCCGCCTGCTCAAGGAGCCGACACCTCAGCTTCGGATCCAGAGCGCGTGAAATCGCCATTCCACCGGAGGAGGCCGCGATGATCCCTTCAACGATCACCGGTCCAGGCTACTCCCAAGTGCCGTGCGAACCCTGGGCTCGCAGTGGCGCATAGGTGCGCTGACAGCCCACAGAAAGGGAGGAGGTGCTAGCCCGCGTCGGACGCAGAGGAGAGATTCGTCACGGCGGGTGGGCCGGGAATCCGTGTCGGTGCCTCTGGAAGATCGACACCCTCCGGCTCTCTCAGACCGTACTTCACCAACAGGTGGTGGAAATCCCGTTGATAGAAGATCTTGCACTGGACGTCCGGATACAGCTCCCTCAGGCGCCGGATCTTGCCGTTCTTCTTGGTGAC
>JAUXCV010000323.1 GCA_030618675.1 Acidimicrobiia bacterium
CAGCCGCCTACGGCCCGGTCTCGGCTCGCCGCGGGCTCTTCCTCACGCTTTGGGCACTGCTCGCACTCCTCCTTGGTTCAGTCGACACACCGCCGTGGACGGCTGCACTCGCCTTCCTCATCGGTGGTATCGCAGCGATCGCCGTGACCGCGGTTCGGCTCGCCGTGTCAAAGGAGGATCCGGCCACCGAGACCGATTCCGGGAAGTCGGACGAGACCGACTCGACCTTGACAGGTGACCGACCCGACATCGCAAGCGTGCTCCATGGACCGATCGGCCTCTTCGCCGTTGTGCGCACTATTTCGGTGATGGCGGCCGTCTTCCTCGGATACTGGTGGTTCTCGTCATATCCTCTCTGGGCCGCGATCACGGTGATCGTGGTCGTGCGGCCGGCGGCATCGGAGTCGTTCGAGATCGCTGTCGAACGAACGCTCGGCACGGCGGTCGGCGTCGGGATCGCCCTCGTCACAGCCCATGTGCTCCCGAAGAGCGACCTCGGAATCATGATCGCGTTCCTGGTGAGCGCGTTCCTCATGCTTGCGTTCATGAATGCCAACTACACGCTCTTCGCCACGTTCCTGACATCAACGATCGTCTTCACGGAGCGCCTTGTTCAGGCCGACGCGTTCGAGGCCGGGTGGCAGCGCCTCCTTGCAACCACGGTCGGCGCGATCATCGCCATCGCAGCGATCGGAATCGGCATGCTCTCGGAACAGAAGAAGGAATGAACATCAGGGTTCTGTGCAACGGTCGGCGCGAACACCTCCGACCCTTGCGGTAATCTCACGCACCAACGAGGGATCAGCAGAGGACGGCAACAGTGAGCAAGACCGACCGGATCAAGGAGGCGAGAGCCAAGCTCACAGCGCGAGTCGAACCCTTCTGGCTGAATCCGGCGACCATCAAAGGCACGGTGGCCATCGGTGGTGGCGCCTCCATACTCGCCTTCCCGGGTGAGGCGATCCTGATACTGCGAATCGTTCTCGGCATCGCTCTCATCATCACCGGCGGCGCCGACCTCTGGTTCCATCTCCGGGGCGCCCTACCAGGGAACCGCGTTCGTGACCTCATCGAAGGTCTCCTGACGGTGGGACTCGGTTTGCTCTTCTTGGTCTTCCCGGCCGAGACACTGAAGGTCATCATGGTGATCATCGGCGTCTACTTCGGAATACGAGGCGTCACCGTCGTGCTCGCCGGTCTCAAGGATCGTGAGTCGGAAACGTGGGGACTGGACCTGGCCCGGGGAGCCTTCTTCATCGTTTTCGCGGGCCTCATCGTGGTCCTTCCGGAGGCCGTGTTCTCGGGATTCGTCGTAGCCCTCGCCGCCGCAGCCGTCGTCGTCGGTGGGGTCATGCTCTCCTACGGGATCCAGCACCACGACGAAGGCGCCCTTGTCGACGTGGACGCCGGGTCTGTGTCACAGATCGTCCGCGACTGGATGATGCTCCAGGACGTGGGTGACGCCCGGAGAGACGAGATCGACGAGGGCCTCTACTTCGAGCAACCGGATCGTGCGAACAAACTCGTCGCCTGGTGGGTCATGCTGCTGCTCTCGGTGGCGATCGCTACGTTCGGAATCCTTCAAGATTCCACGGCCGTGGTGATCGGCGCCATGCTGATCGCCCCCCTGATGACACCGATCATCGGGGCCGCGGCCGGGGCTGTCAACGGATGGCCGAAACGGGTCACTACGTCTCTCGGAATGATCACAGCCGGCGTGGGCGCCTCCATCGGTCTCGCCTTCGTCATCGGCGCGTGGGCACCACAACTCATCCCGCTCGCGAGCAATTCGCAGGTCACGTCCCGGGTGAGTCCCAACATCATCGACATGGGTATCGCACTCGCAGCCGGTGCTGCCGGTGCGTTCGCCAACGTGAACAAACGAGTCTCCGCGTCCATCGCCGGTGTGGCCATCGCAGTCGCACTCGTTCCACCGCTCGGTGTCGTCGGGTTGACACTCCACGCCGGGATGCTCGGAGAGGCGTTCGGCGCCTTCCTGCTGTTCATGACGAACCTCGTGTCGATCATCCTCGCCGCGATGATCGTGTTCGCCCTCACGGGTTTCGCCCCCATCTCCCGCATCAAAGAGAACGCCAACGAGATCAAGCGGGTGGCCATCACGGTCAGCATCGCGGCGATCCTCATCGCTATCCCACTCGCCTTCACGGTGTCGAGCGTCCTCACGACGGCCGCCCATCAGGCCGATGCTCAGAAGGTGGTGGAGGACTGGCTCGAGGATTCACCCGAACTGGAACTCGGCCGTGTCGTGGCGAAGGGCTCAGATGTGTCGATCATCGTCACCGGACCCGAGAACATCCCATCGATCCAGGATCTCGAGGAAGCTCTCACCAGGGCCTTCGGCAAACCGGTCGCCATCGAAGTGGAACACATCCCCGCCATCGTGGTGACCTACTCAGACGAAGACGGCGAGACTCGAACCGAGATCGGCCCGGACAGGTAGCCCGAACTCAGGCCGCCTGCGTCTTTGACTGCTTCGCTCGGTAGTAGAGGAACGTTCCGATACCGATGCCTACCTGTGGGAAGTACGTGAGTGCACGCCACACCATCACGGCGGCGAGCGCATCGTTGTTCACGGCTCCAAACGCCACAAGGATGCC
>JAUXCV010000130.1 GCA_030618675.1 Acidimicrobiia bacterium
CGGGTCTACCCCGCCGAAGCGATCCAGGACGTCCAGGTCGCCGAACAAGGCAACCGGGTCGAAGCAACGCCGATCCTCCAGGAACTCAAGGCCGAGGCTCGCTCGCGTGGGCTCTGGAACCTGTTCCTTCCCGACCCCGAACTGGGAGCCGGACTCAAGAACGTCGAGTACGCGCCGCTCGCCGAACTCACCGGACGCAGCCTCGAACTCGCTCCTGAGGCGGTGAACTCCTCGGCACCCGACACCGGGAACATGGAGGTGATCTACCACTTCGGCACCGAGGAACAGAAGGAACGCTGGCTCGTCCCCCTTCTCGACGGTGAGATCCGGTCCTGCTTCTCCATGACCGAGCCGGCCGTCGCCTCATCCGATCCCCGCAATCTCGAAACGACCGTCACCCGCGACGGCGACCACTACATCGTCAACGGCACGAAGTGGTGGTCGACCGGCGGCAACTCATCGGACTGCAAGATCGCCATCGTCATGGGGATCACGAGCAAGGAAGCGGCGCCGAAAGACCGCTACTCGATGATCCTCGTCCCGAGTGATACTCCCGGAGTTGAAGTCCTCCGCGATGTTCCGGTGTTCGGCTACCACGACCGCGGCGGACACGCAGAGATCCGCTACAACCAGGTTCGAGTGCCGGCGTCGAACCTGATCGCCGGTGAGGGCGCCGGATACATGATCGCCCAGGCACGGCTCGGGCCGGGCCGGGTGCACCACACCATGCGAGCGATCGGCATGGCCGAACGGGGACTCGAACTGATGGTGGCCCGGGCGAAGGAGAGAGAAGCGTTCGGTGGGCCGATCGCGCGCCAGGGCGTCGTCCAGGACTGGATCGCCGAGGCCCGCTGGCGCATCAACCAGGCCCGCCTCCTCGTTCTGTACACGGCATGGAAGCTCGACACGGTCGGGAACCGCGAAGCCCGCAGGGAGATCTCGCAGATCAAGGTCGTTGTTCCACGCATGACGCTGTGGGTCCTCGACAAGGCCATCCAGGTCCACGGCGCCGCCGGCGTCGCAGACGACACCCCCCTCGCCCGCATGTGGGCTGCTGCCAGGACCCTCCGAATCGCAGACGGCCCAGACGAAGTCCATCAGATGGTGATAGCCAGAAGAGAGATTGGGAGATAGGAGGAAGTAGAGAGTAGAGAGTAGAGAGACAGGACGCAGGCCCGGCATTCGAGTTCGTTGCGACTCTTTCTACTCTCTACTCTCTACTTCTTACCCGAACAACCGTCGCCACATTCTGGTCATCCAGCCGTGTGATCCCGGTCTAGGCAGTTCCGCGAGCACTTCTTCGAGGTGGTCGGGGGGCAGATCGCCGACGAGGGCGACCGCCGTGCCCGGGGCATTCCAGACCACCCAGAGACTCGCCGGATCGATGACCCTCAGATACGAGTGCCCGTCGACGGCGTAAGGAAGTTCGTCTTCGATCGCAGCCTGCCAGTTCACTCGACCCTTCGTTGTGAACACTGAGAATGAGAACAGGCCGTCGGTGTAGAACGCCTGACGGGCACCCCGCGGCCCGGCGTAGACGTCAACGAGTTGATATCCGGCGGCGTCAGATGGAAGACCGGTCTGCTCCACGGGGAGCATCATCTCGTATGCGTGTTCATCGGTCATCGTCATCTCGGGACCGACCGATACCGAGAATTCGACCATCGCCGAGTACCGGAACACGGTGCCGTCGTTCGAGTACACCTCGGTCGCAACCGGCGCGGACGTCGATTCGTCAACGGTCACCCTCATCCGCAAGAAACCGGCCTCCGTGACTTCGAGGATGCGTGCCCGTCGACCGAGATGCTCCGCCGTTCCTCCTGACGAAACGGCGTACCGATCGGCCAGATCGGGCTGGGATACACCGACGAACGAGAGCGCCGCTTCGTTCGGGCCGTCGAGGCGCATCCGTCCGTCACCGATCGTTGCGTAGGCGGATCCCGAGCCCAGGGTCGCCATACCCCCGAAGTGTTGGATCTCGACGATACCGACGCTTTCCAGTCCGTCCCACGTTGTGACGACGACCCTGCGCCCGGAGTAGACCGCCTCGCCCGCATCGGCGAGGTAGTCGGCAAGTTCATCGACAAGGTCATCGGCGAGGGCGGGACCCACCGATGCGATTGCGAATGCTGCGACGATGCCGCCAGTAATGAGAAGCCGCGCGAACAGGACGCTTCCCGTCCGCTTCCTCCCCCTCAGGGGGAGGTGCCGACGAAGGAGGCGGAGGGGGTCAGAGTCTTCGATCGGAACCATCTGACCCCCCCCGGCAGCGCCCGAGGGCGCTGCCACCCTCCCCTGAGGGGAGGGAAGAGGACGCGTTAGTACCCGACGCTGCTTCTGCCAACTCGCGGATCTACTCAGCACCCGGCGGAGGATCATGGTGCCGCCACCTCGATCGTGGAGGGAAGAAAGGCGAACCCGGGTTCGGCCGAGGCCCTGGCGACGTGGCGGGCGTTGAGATCGTCGAGCACGAAGACCGGCTCATCGCCACCGCCCACTGCAAGACCGACAAGGAGCGCCGCAGCAGCGGAGGCACCGATGGCACCTGCGATGATCCGCCGTCGTCGGCGAGGCACCGGCGTCGCCGGGATCTCACCCGTCATCGTTGTCTCTACGCCGGGGAGAGAACGAACGGCGATCCTGGCCCGGTCGAGTTCCTGGAGTTCGGCCCGACAGTCGGCACAGTCGACGAGGTGCTTCGTGACCCTCCGGTGCTCCAGCGAGACCAGTTCCCCGTCCAGGTACGCCGACAGTCGATCACCGAGATGACCATCCGGCAGGAGGGCCGCAGGAACCTCGAACTCGGGCAGCAGTCGAAGTGCCCGGCGAGTGCTGCGCAGGTACCGGAACTCCTCGATCGCTTCCTCGCTCCCGTCGAGCAGTTCGCAGACGATCGCAACCTCGCTCGGTGTCAGCTGACCATCGAGGTAGGCCGAGAACAGTTCACCGTGCTCCTCGGGGTCGAAGATCAGATCGGCCATGTCAGCATTCCTCTGAGGAGCTTGCGGCCCCGGTGGATCCTGCTTCGCACAGTGCCGACGGGGACATCGGTCGCCTCGGCGATCTCGTCATAGGAGAGGCCGACCACGTCGCAGAGCACCACCGCTTCGCGGAACTCGTACGGAAGCTTGAGGAGCGCCGACTGCACATCATCGGAAAGGCGAATAGAGGAGAGAACTTCGTCCGGTGACGGACTCGAACCGAGGGAATGGTGATCACCCTCCGGCAACGCGGACTCCGGCCGGCGCTTCTTCCTTCGGATGCCATCGAGGAAAGCATTGCGGGTGATGCGCCAGAGCCATCCCTCGAACGATCCCGGCTGATAGGAAGACAGCCCCTTCCGGACGCGAAGCAGGGTCTCTTGAACGAGGTCGGCGGCATCGTCCGGGTTGCCGGTGAGCCGGTAGGCGAAGTTGTAGATCTTGCGCCCATAGCGATGCGCAACGTCTTCCCAGGTCGGCGTTGATTCGTCAGTCATATGTCCCCACAACCGTGGGAGAAACGCCCGATGGGCCGATTCAGTTCCCGGAAACTCGGCCGGGGATCAGGCTTCTTCTGAGTCGGAAGCGGTGTCATCGCTCTCGACACCTTCTTCGACACCCTTCTTGAACTCCTTCGCCGAGGCACCGATCGATCGAGCCAGACCGGGGAGCTTCGAGGCACCGAACAGCAGAAGAACCACCACCAGGATGATCAGCAGTTCCATCCCACCGAGGTTCTTGATGAAAGCAAAGAGCACATGAATCCTTTCAACAGTCAGTCTATGTGGTGGAGAGAGTAGAGAGTAGAGAGTAGAGAGTAGAGAGAAGGAAGCGGAAAGAAGTAGGTCGTGCTCGACTCGCGGCCGTTGGGTCTCTCTACTCTCTACTTTCTACTTTCTACTTCCTACTGCATCGCGAAGCTGTCGACGAACGCTTGGAGGCGTTCTCTCGTGATGAAGCGGCAGCGGGGATCGCTGCGCTCCTTCTCATAGACGAGATACGGGCCGAACTTGTCTGTGATGAGCAGGGCGCGGTGTGGGTTGGTTTGGGCGACTTCGATCACGAACGCATTGACGTCCCGTTCCAGAAGTTCGGGGTGTTCGCCCTCCGCGTGGGGAACGATCACGACCAGCGCCTCGACGCCGGCCTTCCGCGCCATGTACACCTCCGCAGTGCCGCTGTCCGCGGTTGCAACGCCCGCCCGACCGACCACCATTTCGTATCCGGCGATCCTGAGAAGCGACAGCGACAGGTCTTGGAGCGATACGTCGGTCGGGTCGATCCCGGCAGCGCGGAGCCGGGCTTCGACCGACTTCGCTATCGAGATCTCGTCGAGGAAGGGTGCGAGACCTTCTTTCGTCGCCCGATCGGCAACGCCCGGCTGGACATCCAGGTCCTGCTCGCCGAGATGAGCGAGCGGGTCGTATCCGGCAACCGACGCGTGAGGGACGAGTTCGGGGGCGACGATCTCGGGGATCACACCCGGCTCCTCGAACTCCCTCGTCCCAACTTGAACAGCTTCGCCACCGCGGCGTGCGAACACCGTCGCCCGGGTGACCTGGGCCACGGGTAGGCCACGGGCCTTCTTCTCGTGCAACACAAGCGACGCGTCGTAGCAGAGCAGATCCCGGAGGTGGTCATCGAGTTCGCCCTCGGCAAGAGGTACTCCGTAGTGGATCTCTGCCTCATCGCCCCGGACGTGGAAGTCGACGAGGATCGGTCTGAGTTGATCCTCTGCCTTCGGCGCGAGGTCAGATCCCGCGCTCACGCCCGAGCGCGCGCCTTTCATGATCGACACGGCGGCCCAGATGATCCCCAGGAGAACGACGCCGACAACTACAACGACGATGGCGGTGACGGTAGGGCTCACCCGAATGACTCCTTCATGTGGTTCGCTACCACGATTCTACGCCTGGCGGCGCAGCCGCCGGTATTCCGTATTCCGTATCCCGTATCCCGTAGTCCGAAAGGGTCCTTGGCATCGCCCGCGAGGCAGTCATCGGGCAGAGCCTTCGCGGACTACGGACTACGGACTACGGACTACGGACTACGGACTACGGCCGGCTCCGCCGGCCTACACCGCTTTGCGACGGGTTGCTGCGATGTGGCGTTCCTTGCGGATCTTGCGGCGCTCGCGTTCGGACAACGCACCCCAGATCCCGAACTTCTCACTCGATACGATCGCGAACTCGAGGCACTCGTCGAGAACGGTGCATTCACGGCAGAT
>JAUXCV010000312.1 GCA_030618675.1 Acidimicrobiia bacterium
GGCGGTCAGGGCGACGCATTGATCGTGGAGGTGTCATCATGAAGCCCACGAAACAACCCGCAGACCGGAATCTCGCTCTCGAACTCACTCGTGTCACCGAGGCGGCAGCCATCGCCGCAGCCAAGTGGCAAGGACGAGGGGATAAGAACAGTGTCGACCAGGCCGCAGTCGACGCCATGCGGCACATGCTCTCGACCGTGGACGTCGACGGCACCGTCATCATCGGTGAGGGTGAGAAGGACGAAGCACCCATGCTGTTCAACGGCGAGGTCGTTGGGAACGGCCGGGAGCCGAAGATGGACATCGCCGTCGATCCCGTGGACGGGACGCGACTCAGCGCTCTCGGCATGCCCGGGGCACTTGCGGTTATCGCCATGGCCGACCGCGGTTCGATGTACGCACCGGGATCGCTCGTCTACATGAGCAAGATCGCCGTTGGGGAAGAGGCCAAGGGGATGGTCGATATCAACGCCCCGGTCGCCCACAATCTCGAACAGGTCGCGAGAGCGAAGGGCAAGGACGTCGACGAAGTCACGGCAGTCATCCTCGACCGACCGAGGAACGAAGAGACCATCAGACAGGTGCGTGCCGCCGGTGGGCGCATCGCTCTCATCGGAGACGGCGACATCTCCGGAGCGATCGCCACTGCCATAGGTGACAGCGGCATCGACATCCTGCTCGGAATCGGAGGCTCGCCCGAGGCCGTTACGGCAGCCTGCGCCATGGCAGCCATGCACGGCGAAATCCAGTGCAAGCTGTGGCCCCGGGACAACAGCGAACGGCGGTATGCCCTGGAGCACGGCCTGGATCTCGACCAGGTGCTCACCACCCGTGACCTCGTCGACTCGGACAACACGTTCTTCGCTGCAACCGGCGTGACGTCGAGTTCGTTCCTCAGAGGCATCCGCTTCTACGGCAACCGCGTTGAGACCCATTCAGTCGTCATGCGATCACAGTCGGGAACGGTCCGCTACATCGAGACCGCCCACCACCTGGATTGGCTCGAAGAAGTGAAGACGATCGATTGATGACCCGGCTTCGCCGGGTGTAGTCGGTAGTCGGTAGTCGGTGAAGGCCTGGCTGCTCTACTGATCTACTGCTCTACTCCGAACCAGGTCTTCCAGAACAGCGTCGTATGCCGGCGCCACGGTCGACCAGTCGTACTTCTGGACGGTGGTCGCGAGTTCGGCCGCGATCTCTGCTGCTCTTTCGCGGTGATCGATCGCCCACTCGACCTTCTCGGCCATGTCTTCGTGGTCTTCATAGAGGCAGCGGTTCTGGTGAGGTTCGGGGATGCGGTCGGGGTAGACGAGGCGGTTGGGGAGAACGGGGAAAGCGCCGGCGGCCATCGCTTCTACGACGGCGATGCCGAAGAACTCGTGGTGCGCTGTCGAGACCACGATGTCAGCGCGTCGCAGGATGCCGACGTACTCGTCATCGGGGAGGAAACCGTGGGCGACGAGGCGGTCTCCGAGCAGACCCGGTAGTCGATCGAAGGACTCCGGGGCAGAAACGAACCGCTCCCCAACCACGGCAACGGTGAAGTCGATTCCTTTCGCGATGAGCGACTCGATCAACTCGACGAACTCGTCGGGTCCCTTGTCGTGCTCCCATCGCTGATTCCACAGGATGAGCGGGACGTCGTCCCGGCCGGGCTGCGGTATCACGGCGATCCGGCCCAGGTCGACACCGACCGGGAGCACGATCGATCGATCTTCGACGTCACGAACGAGGGCTCCATGAGGGTGGTCGGGGAACTGTCGAAGGAACCGCTCCGCCTCTTTGAAGAAGAGCGACCGGTGGAATTCGGAGTTGAAGATCGCGAGGTCTGCGGTAGCGGCGCTCGACCAGTTGATCATCGGGTAGGTCTGGTCCGGTCGGTCCAGCGGCGAAAGGGGATATGCAAACTGACTCTCGTGCAAGTAGACCGCGATCGGCGCCCCGCCGAGCGAGTGCCGAGCCGCACCGGCGAACGCCGTGACGTTCATCATCGATGACGCGAGTACGACATCTGGCTGCGCGTCGAGCGTCTCTTCGGCATCCAGAGCCAGCGTGAGGTGAGCTCCGTGCATGCGCCATTTCCAGAAACGGGCCTCGTGGGTGACGAGGGTCACGTCGTGGGCGCTGTTCTCCGCGTAGCCGTCGGCCCACGCGCGGTGCGATCCGCCGTAGTAGGGCTCAACAAGGAGAACTCTCATCTGCGAGACCCTAGAAGACTGCCGGCCGATGGCCACCCGCCGCCGGTGGCGTTCGTCCCTCGCAGCGGAGTTCCAGGAATCGTCCGGAGATGGACGAGATTTCTTGTGCTGGAAGGGGGTTTCTTGGGTTTCTTGTCACACCCGTCTGTCATATTGGGAGGCATGTTCGACACGATGGTTGATGACATGATCAGCGGGGCCGTCGCCCAAGAAGCACGCGGCATCCCGTCGGGTCTCGACGACATGGAACCTGGGCCGTTCCTGGGGATCGTCCTGTCCGGCATCGACCTCGACCGGCTCTCCGGCGATGACCGGATCACCGTGCTGCGCGCACGCCAGCGTATGGCGTCGCACTACGCCGCGGAGACGTATGAGGCGATGGCGTCGATCACCGCCGCCTACCAGGATGAAGGAGGCGAGGGCTATGAGAGTGCCGCGGACGGCGCTGCGTACGAGCTGCGCGCCGCGCTGCAACTCACCCGAAGAGCCGCGGACGTGGAACTGTCATTCGCCCTCGACCTACGCGA
>JAUXCV010000137.1 GCA_030618675.1 Acidimicrobiia bacterium
GACCATTCGAGCATCTCGAGATCGAGCGCTGCGTCGAGACGCCACCAGACCTGTTCGAGGATCTCCAGGAAGTTCGTCGCGACCTTCGGCGGGGCCGGCATGCCGCGGGCAAGCTCGGAGTACAGATGGGTGTGGGCACAGACGAGGCCCGGTGTGACGTTGTTCACGTGTTGCTCCTCTCGTGCAGCGGCTCATGGACGCCCATCGGCGTGCGCGTTCTGCGCACTCCGTCGACCTCGTAGAGGGCTGCGGCGATCGCTCCGGCAGTCGGGACGAGGCCGATCTCGCCGACGCCCTTGACACCATACGGTGACCGGGGCTGAGGGACCTCGATGATGATGGTTTCGACCTCGGGCATGTCCTTCGCTCTGAGGATCCCGAGGCTGCGCAGTGTGTGCTTCGTCGGTCGTGCGAGTTCGTCGGTGGGGAACTCTTCCGTGAGGGCGTATCCGATCCCCATGTGCACGGCGCCTTCGATCTGACCTTCGACGAGTCTTGGGTTCACGGCCCGCCCGACGTCGTGTGCCGCGACCATCTTCTCGATCGTTCCGGTGTCCCTGTCGACGATGGCCACCTGAGCGGCGTAGCCGAACGCCGAGTGGATGATGGGATGCTCGAGACCTTCTTCAAGGGAGTTCGTCCAGTCGACGCGGTACTCGCCGTAGTAGTCGACACCGGTCTCGAGGCCCTGTTCCTTCGCGCCCCGGCAGGCATCGGAGACGCCTCCGGCCGCCATCACCGTGCCACGCGAACCCGTCGTCTGCCCCGCTCCAAGTTCTCTCGTTGTGTCGACAACGACTCGGATCTTGCCCGGGTCCACCCCGAGTTCCTCGGCGGCAACTTGAAGTGCGACGTTGTGGACGCCCTGACCCATCTCGGTCCAGCAGTGACGAACCTCGACCGATCCGTCGTCTTCGAGGCGAACGACGGCCTTCGAGATCTCGAGGAAACCGTTCCCGAGTCCAGAGTTCTTCAAGGCGATCCCGAGGCCGACCGCCTTGCCATCTGCCTTCGCCTGGTCGTAGGCGGGCTTGACGGCATCGAGGCATTCACGGATCCCGCGACTTCCGTCGTCCATGATCTGGCCGGGACCCCACACGACGCCCGGTTCGATGATGTTGCGCGAGCGCATCTCCCAGCCGTCGATGCCGACGGCGTCGGCCAGTCGGTCTACGACGCCCTCCATGGCGAACTGTGCCTGGTTGGCGCCGAAGCCGCGGAAGGCACCGCAGACGGGGTTGTTCGTGCGAACGGCGACGGCATCGACGTCGACGGTGTCGACGACGTACGGACCGGTCATGTGCCCAGCGGCTCTCTCGAGGACCTTCATCCCGACGGAGGCGTACGGTCCGGAGTCGCCGATCATCCGCGAGCGGAGCGCCGTGAGATGACCGTCGGCGTCGCAACCGGCCCACACTTCGATCTCGATCGGGTGTCGCTTGGCGTGCATGCGGAACGACTGCTCACGCGTGAGCGTGCAGGCGACGGGACGACGGAGGAGGTACGCGGCAAGCGCCGCCTGTCCCTGGTTCGACATGTCCTCTTTGCCGCCGAAGCCACCGCCGTTGGAGACGAGTTCAACGGTGATGCTCTGCTCATCTACATCGAGGATCGCCGCGATCTGTGCGCGATCATCCCAGACACCCTGGCTACCCGAATACACATGCAACCCTCCGTCGTCGGTGGGGACGGCGAGGGTCGACTCGGGTTCGAGGAACGCGTGCTCGACCCGCTGGGTCTTGAACTTCTCGTGCACGGTGAAGGTGGCATCGGCGAGTGCTGCATCGACGTCGCCCCGGCAGTAGACGGACCGGGAAAGGATGTTGCCGTCGAGACCCCACACGGCGTTCTCGTCGGAGGCGAGAGCAGAGTGGGGGTCTGCGAAGGGTTCGAGAACCTCGTACTCGATCTCGACGAGATCGGCAGCGGCGCGGGCGATGGCCTTCGATTCGGCGACGACGATCGCGAGCACGTCGCCGTAGTAGGACGTCCGTCCACCCTCCGGGATGAACACCGGCCAGTCCTGGTGGATGATCCCGACGTGGATCCGACCGGGCACGTCGGCACCCGTGAAGACCGCAACGACTCCCTCGATGGCTTCCGCTGCCGTCGTATCGATACGAACCACGTCGGCTCGCGCATGGTCGGTGAGACGCAGCGCGCCCTGGAGCAGACCCTCGGGCCTGATGTCATCGACGTAGCCCCGGTCGCCGGGCGCCAGTTCGACGCCCTCGTACTTCACGCCCGTATCCCCGATCCCGGTCGCTGCTTTCGGGGGAGTGACCTCGCCTGCGACCAACAGATCGATCGCCTCGAAGATCTTCGTGTAGCCGGTGCAACGGCACAGGTGTGCTCCAAGACGGCCCTTGATCGTCTTGTGATCGAGGTCTTTGCCCTTCTGATCGATGAGCGACTTGGTGCGGACGAGGATGCCCGGTGTGCAGAATCCGCACTGGAGCGCGCCGGTGGAGGCGAAGGCATCGGCGAGGCGGGTTCGTTCCTCAACCTCGAATCCTTCGAGCGTGGTCACGCTCTTACCTTCCGCCTTCTCCATCGAGACGAGGCAGCTCTGGATCGCCTTGCCGTCGAGGAGGACCGTGCATGCTCCGCACTGTCCCGAAGGCGAGCAGCCGTCCTTGGGAGACGTGATGCCGAGTTCCTCACGCAGCGCAGCGAGGAGGTGCGGGTGATCGCCGGACACTTCAACCAGGGTTCCGTTGACGGTGAATGAAGCGGGTTCCATCGTCGATCCTCCTCGATCGTGCTCTACCGTATCATCCTCGTTCGGTTGACATTTTGTCAATTCGTGGATCCCGGCAGTCACCGGACGTCGGGCCGCTACAGTGACCGTCCCGCGACACGGGAGATGTGATGTCGGGATATCGCGCTGAGTTCATGATCGAACCGTTCATCGAGGGTTCTCTCGGACCCCCCGTCCTCGCCGCCATCGACGCCGTGACCGAACTCGGATTCGAACCGCAGGTGGGTGCGTTCGGCACGACGATCACCGGCGAACCGGACACGATCATCGTCGCCCTGAGCGACATGTTGAACGCGGCGATGGAAGCGGGAGCGACCCGTGTGACCGTCCAGGTCGACAGGAATCCCGCATCTTGATGGACGAGCACCCGATCACCGAATCCATCCGTCCTGCCCTGGAAGCCACCGGTGCCAGGATCGTGGACCCGTCGGAGGCGGGGGCCCTCGACGTTCCGATCGAGTGGGAGGGCGAAACGGTCGCATACGCAAGGATCGGATCGCTCGCCGACGCTCTCGGGAACCTCGTCTCCCGCATCGAGGAGGAACTTGGAGGTTCGCTCCCTGATCTCGATCGGACCGGGAAGCAGATCGCTGTTCGACTACTCGACGAGCGCGGAGCCTTTCTGCTTCGCAGGTCCATCGAGGACATCGCCGACATGATGGGCGTGAGCAGGATCACGATCTACAACTACCTGAACGCGATCCGGAAGTGAAGGGTCGTGGTATGCCGTGCCGGGTCCGAATTGACATTTCGTTAACCGATAGGCAATCATCCACCCGACGACTTCGCTGGAAGGTCAAGGGGATCATCAGGTGAACGCGAGATGAGCATCAACCTCAGTAGCAAGCAACGGCGCTACCTCGCTTACAGCATCCCCGTTCTCGCCGTCTTGGCAGCCCTCCTCTTCGGTGCGATCATGCTCGTGCTGCTCGGTGCCAATCCGATCGAGGGCTACACCGAGATGTTCGTCGGCGCGTTCGGCTCCGGCGATGCATTGATCGCGACGATCCTCAAGGCCACGCCGTTGCTGTTCGTCGGAACCGGCATCGTCATCGCGTTCCGGGCGGGCGTCATCAACATTGGTGCGGAGGGCCAGATGGTGCTGGGCGGCCTCTTCGCCGCGATGGCGGCCCTCTATCTGCCGGAGATGCCGGCGATCATCATGGTGCCCCTCGTCCTCATCGCCGGGGTCATCGGTGGTGCCCTGTGGGGCTGGATACCGGGTGCACTGAAGGCCTACTACCGCGTCAACGAGATCCTGAGCACGATCATGCTGAACATCGTGGCCGTGCAGTTGATGGCGTACCTGCTTCGCGGACCGCTCATCGACCCCGCAGAGATCGAGCGCGGCACACGCATCCCGCAGACTGCCAGACTTGTTGAGTCCGCCGACCTTCCGATCCTGTTCGGTGACCGTCTCCACATCGGGCCGGTGCTGGCCGTGCTCTGCGCCGTAGCCACCTACTACCTTCTGTGGCGGACACCGCTCGGCTACCGGCTTCGGGCCGTCGGCCTCAGCGAGCACGCCGCCCGATACGCCGGGATTCCCGTACGTCGGACCATCGCTCTCGCCCTCACCCTCTCCGGCGCCCTCGCCGGTCTCGCCGGTGCCGTCCTCGTGTTCGGAAGCGAGAGCCATCGGATGGTCACCGATGGGTCCACGATGGGATTCACGGGCGGTGCCGGATTCAACGGCATCGTTGCCGCCTTGCTGGGTGGTCTGCATCCGCTCTGGACGATCCCTGCTTCCTTCCTGTTCGGCGGTCTCATCGTCGGCGGTCAGGCTCTGCAACGCGCCGTTCAGGTGCCGTCGGCGCTGATCGTCGCCCTGAACGGTCTCGTCGTCATCTTCGTCGTGGCCGCCGATCGGTACCGGGCGAAACTGCTCGCTGTCGACACGCGGGAGGACCCCGACGCCGATTCAGGAGATGGCGCGGCCACCGGGATGGGTGCGGTGCATGACGCCGCGCCCGACGGAACTCATTCGTTCGATTCGGAGGACTCGTCGTGAGCGAGGTCTTCACTACCGCTGTGCTCGTCGCCGTTGTGGCATCCGCTATTCGCCTCGCCGTGCCGCTGCTCCTCGCTTCTCTCGGTGAGACCTTCGGCCAACGAAGCGGCGTCCTCAACCTCGGTGTGGACGGGATCATGTTGCTCGGCGCTTTCACCGGGTACTACGCGGTCTTGAAGACCGGAAACGTGTGGATCGGACTGCTCGCTGCCGGCATCGTCGGCCTCATGCTCGGT
Source organism: Acidimicrobiia bacterium (assembly GCA_030618675.1). Taxonomy (GTDB): domain Bacteria; phylum Actinomycetota; class Acidimicrobiia; order Spongiisociales; family UBA5794; genus JAHEEL01. The sequence continues at coordinate 5,009 of JAUXCV010000137.1, forward strand.
CTCGCCTCCGCGGTCATCGCGGTCACGCTGAA
>JAUXCV010000403.1 GCA_030618675.1 Acidimicrobiia bacterium
GCCCCAGGTTCGCAAGATCATGGCCGCCGTTCCCGACGACCATCAGACCTATCTCTACTCGGCGACCCTGGACTCTCAGGTGCAGGAGTTGGTCAACCGGTACATGACCGATCCCGTCAACCATGAAGTCGAATCGGACACCGACCACGTCGACACGATGGAGCACCGGTTCCTGAAGGTGCATCACCTCGACAAGCCGAAGATGGCTGCCGAGATCAGCCGGAGTGCCGACAGAACCCTCATGTTCACCCGGACGAAGTGGGCAGCGGACGACCTCACGAAGCGACTCCGCGAGATCGGAATCGGTGCGGCCGCCATCCACGGGGACCTCCCGCAGCAGAAGCGCGAACAGTCACTGTCCCGCTTCCGCGAGGGGAAGGCGACGGTCCTCGTCGCCACCAACGTTGCGGCCAGGGGTCTCCACATCGAAGGCGTCGACATCGTGCTGCACTACGACCCGCCGGATGACCCGAAGACGTATCTCCATCGGTCCGGGCGAACCGCGCGCGCCGGAGAAGAAGGCCTGGTCGTCACGCTCGTCGAATGGGATCAGGTGAACGAAGTGCTCGGCATCCAACGCCGGGCCGGGTTGAACGTCCCGATCATCAAGATGTTCTCGAATGACGAGCGGGTCTCGGACCTTTTCTCGTGGCAGCCGCCCGAGGAGTTGGCTCCCTTCAAGCCGGGTTCTCAGCGCAAGATCCGCCGCCGCCGCGGCTTCTGACCGTTCCTGCGTAGATAGTGGAGGCGGTCTCTAGTGGTGGGCGCGACGGGGTGTCCTCATGGAGGTGAGGTATGTCACGTCCGAAGACTCCGTGGCGAGTGGAGCGTGTAGCGCTGCTCGCGGTCTTTGAGGGAGCGACGATTGCTGACGCGGCTGTCATGGCGGGGATATCGCCGCGCACTGTGGTTCGTTTGATTGGCGAACATGGCCGCATGTCATTTCGTGATAGAACCCGTCGGGCTGGCTCGTTGTCTCTCGAGGAGCGTGAAGAGATCCTGTTGGGGATCGAACGCGACGAACCCGATACGGTGATCGCCGGTCGGCTTGGTCGTCATCGGTCGACGATCTGGCGTGAGATTGATAACAACGGCGGCCGTCGGTCGTATCGGGCGTTTCGGGCTGAGGAACGTGCCCACCAACAGGCACGGCGACAACGTGAAGGTTGGATCCATACACGTCCCGTGTTGTGGGAAGAAGTCAAAGACCGTCTGCGACAGCGTTGGTCCCCGCAGCAGATCTCGCACCGGTTTCGCAGAGACCACCCGAATGATGCATCCTGGTGGGTGTCGCACGAATCGATCTATCACGCGATCTACGTCCAGGCCAACGGGGAGCTGCGTAAAGAGCTCGCCGGGTGTCTGCGTTCGGGCCGGACCCGGCGCAAGGCGCAGAGCCGGATCACCACCGGGAAAAGCAAGATCAAGGACATGGTCAACATCTCTCTACGGCCCCCCGAGGTCGAAGATCGTGCTGTCCCCGGCCACTGGGAAGGCGACCTCGTCATCGGTGAAGCCGGCAAGTCCGCCGTGTCGACCATCGTGGAACGCACCACCCGATACGGGCGCCTCATCAAAGTCGACAACCGCACTGCTGAACACGTCGCCGAGCGGCTCACCGCCGAGATGCAGCATCTCCCCGACGAGCTCGCTAAGTCGTTGACCTGGGACCAAGGCCGTGAACTCACCAACCACGCTACGTTCACCGTCGCGACCGATATCGACGTTTACTTCTGCGACCCGCACTCGCCGTGGCAACGCGGCAGCAACGAGAACTGGAACGGCCTCGTCCGACAGTTCCTCCCCAAAGGCACCGACCTATCCGGCTACACCCAAGACGAACTCGACGAGATCTCGAACCTACTCAACACACGACCCAGAAAGACGCTTGACTGGGACACACCAGCCGAGCGATACAACCAACTCGTCGCGACCAAAACTTGAAACCGCCGTCCCTGGATCTCGTCTGACGGAGCGGTACGAATGTGGTACGGGTTGTAATCAGATCCGCTGAAGATGGCCCCTGTGCTCGAACCGGAACACATCAGCATCTCGCTCGTGTTGACCT
>JAUXCV010000136.1 GCA_030618675.1 Acidimicrobiia bacterium
ACGGGGACTGCAACCCTGGGTATGCGGTCTGGGGGAGGTAGGTTGTCGAGAAGAACGAATATCCGCGATAATCAGGTGTGCACCACCCCTCCGAAGGAGACCTCATGGATATCCACGCACTGCTCGGCGACGACGCCGAAGCACTTCTCAACTACGAAGCCACCGCCGTCTCGAAGGACCAACTCCACCTCCCCGGTCCGGACTTCGTCGACCGCGTCTTCGCCCAGACCGATCGGAACACACAGGTTCTCCGGAACCTCGGGCTTCTCTTCAACTCCGGACGACTCGCAGGGACCGGCTACGTGTCGATCCTTCCGGTCGATCAAGGGATCGAGCATTCAGGAGCAGCTTCCTTCGCCCCGAACCCGATCTACTTCGACCCGATCAACATCATTGATCTCGCCATCGAGGGCGGCACCAACGCCGTCGCTACGACGTTCGGCGTTCTCGGAATGGCGTCGCGCAGCCATGCGCACAAAATCCCGTTCATCGTGAAGATCAACCACAACGAACTGCTCACCTACCCAGCGACCTACGACCAGGTCATGTACGGGTCGGTCGATCAAGCATGGGACCTCGGTGCGGCCGGTATCGGCGCCACGATCTACTTCGGCTCCGACGAGTCGATGCGTCAACTCCAGGAGGTGTCTGAGGCGTTCGAGCGTGCCCATCAGTTGGGGATGTTCACCGTGCTCTGGACGTACCTCCGCAACAGCGCGTTCACCGTCGACGGCGAGTCATACGACGCGTCGGCCGACCTGACCGGCCAGGCGAACCACCTCGGCGTCACGATCGAGGCCGACATCATCAAACAGAAGCAGCCGACGAACAACGGCGGATACGGCGCCGTCGGTTTCGGACGCACTCACCCGCTCGTCTACGACGAACTGACGACCGACAACCCGATCGACCTCACTCGCTGGCAGGTCGTGAACAGCTACATGGGCCGGGCGGGTCTCATCAACAGCGGTGGAGCGTCCTCGGGCGCCGGCGATCTCGAGCAGGCGGTCAAGACCGCCGTCATCAACAAGCGCGCAGGCGGCATGGGGCTCATCTCGGGCCGCAAGGCGTTCCAGCGTCCGATGGACGAAGGGGCAGCGCTGCTGCACGCCATTCAGGACGTCTACCTGGACGATTCGATCACGATCGCCTAGGCGACAGAGCACAACCACAAGGGAGGAAACGGCATGGCGATCAAACTGCCGCACGCGGCGTCGGTGGCGAAGAACCCGACGCAGGAGGAGATGCGGGCATGGACCCTCGAGTACATGCCTCGCATCATCGAGACCGAGTTCGGGAACCTGAGCTACAAAGCAGAGATGACGGCGAGGCTCGCGAAGTCGACGTTCTTCGTCGACGATGACGAGGCGTTCAAGCCGGCGATGACCCGGGCCGAGTTCGACGATTGGGCGGCCAAGCAGGACGCCTACATCGCCGACAAGGACATGATCCTGATCGAGGGATACATCGGACCCGATCCGAACTTCCGCACGGCCAGCCGTCTGTACATGGAGAAGACGACGGCGAACATCCCGGCGATGATGCAGCAGTTGTTCTTCCCGAAGGACGACGAGTGGGAGCCCGAGTTCACCGTCATCTACACGCCGGGCCTCATGGCGCCCGGGAAGTCGGACGACCGGCTCATCGCAGTCGATCACGAGAACTACGTCACACGCGTGCTCGGATCCGACTACTTCGGCGAAGCGAAGATGGGCGGTCTCCGCATGTGGAACCACCATGTCTTCGAGCAGGGCGGTCTGGCGCTGCACTCGGGCCTGAAGACGTTCCCGGACGTCGACGGAGAAGAGAAGGTCGCGTTGATCCTGGGTCTCTCCGGCACGGGCAAGACGACCACGACGTTCCGTCAACAACTCGGTTCGCTTCCCGTCCAGGACGACTTCGTCGCGCTGTTCCCGGGTGGGAAGGTCTACTCGTCCGAGAACGGGTGCTTCGCCAAGACGTTCGGTCTCGACGAGGACGATGAGCCGACGGTCTACGGCGGGACCACGCGTCCGGACGCGTGGCTCGAGAACACCCACACCGAGGATGACGGCAGCGTCGATTTCTTCGACGACTCCTACACGCGCAACGGACGCTCGACGTTCCCGCTGGCGAACATCCGCCATCGGGATCCGAACAACCTCCCGCCGGTGAACTTCTTGCTGCTCCTGAACCGCAACGAGAACATCATCCCCGCAGTGGTCAAGCTCAAGAGAGAGCAGGCCGCGGCTTACTTCATGCTTGGAGAGACGAAGGGAACGTCGGCAGGTGGCGTCTCTGAAGCGGGGAAGAGCCTTCGGGTTCCGGGTACCAATCCGTTCTTCTTCACGAACGACGCGATCCAGGGCAATCGGCTCCTGGAGTTGCTCGAGACGATGCCGGACCTCGAGGTGTATCTCATGTCGACCGGGAGGGTCGGCGGCGAAGACGACGACGAGCGTTCGAAGAAGGTGAAGATCAGGCACTCCTCGGCCGCCGTTCAGGGCATCGCGGAGGGTTCGATCGCCTGGGAGGAGGATCCCGACTTCGGTTACTACGTGGCGACCGATGTCCCGGGTTTCGACGATCCCGAACTCCTGCAGCCCAAGCGTCTCTACGATCGTCAAGGTCGGAGTGACGAGTACGCAGCGATCGTGAATCAGCTGAAGACCGAGCGCCGGGAGTTCCTCAGGACCTTCCCCGGCTTGGATCAGAGCGTCGTCGACGCCGTCTGATCCGTTGCGAGGATCGATCTGTGGGGCGGCCTTCGGGTCGCCCCACAGGTGTTTCCGGGTCGCCCCAGAATCGGTTGACCGACGAGAGATTGGCTATCGGATGGCCGGCACGGTCGGAGGTTGCTCCCAGAGCGCTTCGATCTCGTCGGGATCGACGGGGACACCGCGCGTGAGATTCTCGCATCCCGACGATGTGACTAGAAGATCATCTTCGATCCGGACGCCGATCCCGAGGAACTGTTCGGGGACCTCGTGAGTAACGACGTCTGCTTCGCTCTTTCGCTCGTCGAGGATGCGCTTCGCTTCGGATGCGCCCTGCAAGTACGCGAGATCTCGCTCGCCGTCAAGATCGAACGGCGCATTCGCGAGGTCGAGCACCGTCTTGTCCCGGGCGACGTAGATCCCGGGTTCGACCGTGAACGTCATGCCCGGCTGAAGGGGCCGGCCTGCACCATCGATCCTGTACACCCCGGCGTCGTGGACGTCCATGCCGAGCCAGTGGCCGGTGCCGTGGAAGTAGAACTCCCTGAACCAGCCGTATGCGATCGCATCCTCGACCGGTTCCGGGAGGAGACCAAGATCGACCATGCCTTCGGTGAGGGTCCGCACAGCGATGTCGTGCATGTCGGTGAACGGGAGACCGGGCTTGCATGCGTCGATGACCGCTTCCTGTGCCGCCAGCACGACGTCGTAGATGGCCCGTTGAGCATCGCTGAACCGACCGTTGACGGGGAACGTGCGCGTGATGTCAGACGACAGGTACGCGATCTCTGCTGCCGCGTCGATCAGGAGAAGATCGCCGTCGTGCAGCGGTTGGTCGTTCTCGACGTAGTGGAGGATGCAGGCATTGTCTCCAGATGCGACGATGGACGGGTAGCCCTCGCGAACGGCCCCGGAAGCGCGGAACACGTACTCCATCGCAGATTGAACCTCGTGCTCCGATCGTCCCGGCGCAGCGAAACGGATCGCCTCGGCGTGGCCTTCTGCCGAGATGCTGCAGGCCTCGCGCAGGGCATCGATCTCTTCCGACGTCTTGATGAGCCGCATCTCGTCGAGGATCGTGGACGGGTCGACGATCGAAGCCGGCACCGTGATGCCGGTTCTGGTCTGCATGCCCCTTGCCTGGCTCAACGCTCCGAGAACCCGAGAGTCGGCAGAGGAGCCGATGGGGTACCAGAGCGTGTCGCGATCACGAAAGCGGTCACGAAGAACCTTGTCGAGGTCGGAGATCGGATAGGCGGCATCTGCGCCGAATCGCTCCTTGGCCCCATCGACACCGGCCCGCTTGCCGTACCAAACCTCCATCTCCGGGTCGTGGGGCCGAACGAAGAGCACATACGGCTCGTCGTGTCCGGGGTCGAGAAGAGCGACGGCGTCGGGTTCTTCGAATCCCGTCAAGAAGAAGAAGTCGGACGACTGGCGAAACACGTGCTGGACGTCGTCGTTCCTGACGGTTTCGACGGCGGCCGGGACGATCGCGAGACCGCCCCCGATCGCATTCATGAACTGGGTGCGGCGCTGTGAGTAACGATCCATACCGTGAGTCTCAAAGAGTCGACGACGCTACGCAAGTTCTGCATGGCGAGACGCCGGTGTGCGGGATCATCCGTTTAGAGTTGGCCCGTCGGCGGCGAACACGATCTCGACGAGATAGAAGACGCTGCCGGCCCGGACAAGAAGCGAGAAGGAGCGATCGATGCAGCGACAGAGACGACTCTTCGGTGTGCTGGTGCTGCTCGCGGTCATGGCGATTGTCGCCGCGGCCTGCAGCAGTTCGAGCGACGAGACCACGACGACGGCGACAGGTGGTGACGAGGTTACGACGACGGCGGCAGGTGGTGACGAGGTCACGACGACGGCGGCGAGCGGCGAGACCACGACGACGACAGCGGGTGGTGATGAAACCACGACGACGGCCGCCGTGTCGGGCGACGGCTTCAAGTTCGGGATGATCCTCGTTGGCCCCGAGAACGACCACGGCTGGTCGCAGGCCCATTTCGAGGCGGGGAAGTACATCGAGGAGCACACGGGGGCGACGATGATCTCGCTCGACACCGTCAATCCGGCCGATCGTCCGGAGACGTCCGTTGAACAGGTCGTCGACGACATGATCGAGCAAGGTGCGTCGTTGATCTTCGCAACATCGGACGACATGCGAGACGGCATCGAAGCGGCGGCAGCGGCTCACCCCGATGTCCCCATGGTCTGGTCGTCCGGCGATAGTGCGTGGGAAGAGGGGGAGGCCTATCGGGCCGACCTGACGAACCTCAGCAACATCATGGGCAGGATGTACTACGGCAAGCTGATCGCCGGATGCGCTGCGGCGCTGACGTCTGAGACGGGCAAGCTCGCCTATCT
>JAUXCV010000173.1 GCA_030618675.1 Acidimicrobiia bacterium
GAGCACCGTCAGCCGGATAGCCACGGCGTTCGTCCACGGGATTCAGTCTTCGGGGCGAGTCGCCGCCACAGCGAAGCACTTCCCGGGCCATCCACTCGTCGCCCTGGACCCTGCGTTGCATGACACATCGATGGTGGAGGCCACTCGCAGCGAGCTGGAACCAAGCCTCGATGTGTTCCGGGACGTCATCGATGCCGGAGTCAGGGTGATCATGACCGGACCGACGCTCGTACCGGCCTTTGATGCCGGCCATGCGGCATCGCGTTCTGCCACAACAGTTCACTTCCTCAGAACCGATCTCGGTTTCGGCGGCGTCATTCTCAGCGACGACCTCGACGCACCAGGGATACTGCGGGGCAGCTCACTCGAACAGGCCGCAATCGACGCCCTGAAGGCTGGCATCGACTGGTTGCTCGTGGCCGGGACACCGAACCTGCCGAACCTCGTCGCTGCGGTCGCGAAAGCCGTCACCATGGAGCACCTGTCTTCGGCCCGCGTCCATGCAGCAGCTCAAGCCGTCAGAACACTGACCGGCGATATCGGATAGACGGCCCGACACGCAACACCAACCCAGCCGCACACCAAGCAATACCGCGCACCCATAGGTGTTTCGATATGGGCGGTGTCGGCATTCGAACGTGAGTCATCAACGAGGTCAGTTGGCGAAGTCGTATCCGAGGTCGTGGATCAACTCGGCTATGAGGAGCGCACCAGATTCGGTCGGATGCAGCTTGTCAGTCGTTGTGAGTCCTCGGTGCCGTCCGGACCCATGAACTCATCAAACACTTGTGCCGTGGGAATCCCGTACTTGGCAGCCGTTTCGGCGAGGAACTCCTGAGCCTCAAGCCAATAAGGATTCGTCACCGGCAACGTGTCAGCGGCGATCTGATCCCCAACGAAGATCGCATAGACGTCGACCCCACGGATCAGTGATTCGGACGGATCAACAGCCTCTGTCAGCAGCGAGAAGATCTCCTCAACACAGTCCTCGTACTCGGCAAGGGAATCCCTCAGGCACTGCTGATCGTCGTCCCCTCCCCACAAGCCACCGGGTCCAATCCTTCGAGTCCGGCAGCGGTCATGAGACAAATGCCATTGCATCGATGGGGCTCTCGATGATGACGACATCGGCTTCTGCCAGGTCTGACTGCGCCCGATCAGACTTCAGGTCGTCGACGACATAGGGTGAGTAGGCGTAGTCATACATCGGCATCTGCACATCGACGGTGACTCCGAGGTCGTCCTCCAGCATCCCGGCGTATGCATCGATCGCCCCTTGATTTGCTGCGGGGTACGTGAGAAGCGAGTCGCCGTACGTCACGATCATCAACGACTCATCTGAATCGCCCGGAGCCGTCAACGAAGACGACCCGGAGGAGCAGCTCGCGGCCAACAGCAGAACCAGAACCGTTAGGAGAGTGAACAACCGCCAGGACAGGGGCCGCATCATCAGAACTCCTCGTCATAGTCCGATGTCGCCGTGCGTCCCCGCCCCAACAACGATGGCACATCTCCCGGGTCCGTCAAGGGTGTCATGCTCCCGCTCTGGTTGATGCGGACCACCTCGGCAGCCCACGACCGGCTGGGAGTGAATCGTTCTTGATCCTCTAGACGCTGCATTCGCGGCTTCGGTGAACCGATGCTGCCGTCGCGTCGAGATTTCGGCAGGGATCTCAGTGGACCAGGTGTACCGTGCGTCGGCATAGGCCCGACGGCCATCGAAGACAGAGGAACCAACCATGACCGATACTGCCGCTGCACGGCACACGCTTGCGAAACACTCCTCGCGAGTGGCCGAGACCGTTCGGACGCTGGCGAAGTACGGCTTCGCGTCGTGGGCAGTCGGGGTGCCCGACAAGTACGAGGCGATCCTCGACAAGTTCAGCACGCCGGAACTGTTGGACATGTCGGACGGCGAGCGCCTGCGCATGATCTGCCTCGATCTCGGAGTCACGTTCATCAAGATCGGTCAGATCTTGAGCACCCGAACCGATCTCGTCGGCAAGGATGTCGCCGCCGCCCTCGCGACACTGCAAGGGGACGTGCCCCCAGACCCGCCGGACGTCGTGCGCTCAACGGTCGAGACGGAGTTGGGGAGACCGATCGAAGACCTGTTCGCGACGTTCGACGATCAACCGCTTGGATCCGCCTCGATCGCTCAGGTCCACGCGGCGACGCTGAAAGACGGGACGCAGGTCGTCGTCAAGGTCCAGCATCCCGGGATTCGGGAAGTCATAGAAGAGGATCTCGACATCCTCGAGGCGCTGGCCGTGCTTGCCGCGGAGAAGGACCCCGATCTTGCGCTGTACCGGCCGGTTGAGATCGTCGAACAATTGCGCAGATCGCTCCTCGCCGAGACCGACCTCAGCCTGGAGGCGAACAATCTGAATCGATTCCGTGCGAACTTCTCCGACGAACCGGACATCGTCATCCCGGAACCCCACATGGATCTCACCTCAGAGCGTGTGTTGACCATGTCACTGATGGCCGGTGATCGCCTCTCCTCCGTCATCGATGACCTGGGGCCGGATGGCGAGGCATTCATGCGCCGCGGAGCCGACGTCTACGTCGAGATGATCTTTCGCGACGGCCTGTTCCACGCCGATCCGCACCCGGGCAACATCTATGTCATCGACGATGCCATGAAGGTTGGGATCCTCGATTTCGGCAAGGTCGGTCGGGTAGACGAGGACATGCAAGACCTGATCGACGATGTCGTCGTTGCGGCACTCGTCCATGATGCCGACGGAGTGACGAGCGCCGTCATCGCGATGTGCGATCCGCCGCCGACACTCGACAGATCGGCACTCCGACGGGACCTGACCGATTGGATGGATCGCTACACATCGGGCAGCTTCGGCGACGCCAATGTCGGTGGTGCACTCGATGCGGCGGACGAGATCTTGCGCAAGCACCGTCTCTTTGTTCCCCCCGATGTGGCTCTTCTGGGGCGCACCCTCGCCCAGCTTCAGGGAATGCTGGCCGAGACGGGCTACAACATCAGCATCACCGAGGTCCTCCGCCCCTATGGGTCGATGATCGCTTCCAAGCGATTCGCACCCAAGCGCATGCTGCGGCACGCGAAGCGGACTGCCAAGGAGTGGGAGCACCTCGCGGACACGTTCCCAGGTGATGTCGCGGCCATCCTCCAGGGAGTGAAATCGGGCCGAATCGCTGTGCCTCTGACCGTCGATGGTCTCGATCGCAACGTGAACCGATTGGTCTATGCCGCTCTCGCCGCGGCACTGTTCACCGGATCCGCCCGGCTGTGGGCAACCCGTGTGCCGCCGCGGGTCGGCGACATGTCGGTCCCCGGGGCGATCGGCACGATCTCGGCAGGCGTGTTCGCGGTCCGGCTGCTCCGTTCCTCGAGACGCGCCGGTGGAATCGGCTGACCGGGAGAGAAACCAGACAACAGACAACAGACCACAGACGACGATGGCACCAGGTCCCGTCTTGCTGTTGTCTGTTATCTGTCGGCTATCGAACTCCAATAGAGTTCGATCGGATGCACCACGTCGATCCCGCCATCGAGAAACGTCTTGAGTTGCATCTCACAGCCGGGATTGGCTGAGGCGACACGACGAAGACCTGTTGCTTCGACTTGCGCTGCCTTCTGACGGCCGAGTTCGTTCGACATCTCGGGGTGAGAGAGTTGATAGGCGCCGGCGGCACCACAGCACATCCCCACCGGGTCGATTTCGACCGGTTCAAGTCCCGCGGCACGCAGAATCGCTCTCGGTTCGTCGATGATCCCCTGGGCATGGCGCAGATGGCACGGGTCCTGGATCGCGATCGGCTCTCGCTCTCCGTCTGACCGCGGAAGCGCTCCGTTGTCGATGAGTCCGGCGATGAACTCGTTCGCATCGACGACCCGGGCGGCGAGGTCGGCACCACCGGTCGCTGCCCAATGCTCGTAGTCCTTCATGTGGGCGCTGCAACCGGCGGAATCCACAATCACGAGTTCGTAGTCGGCGAACGCCTCAACGTTGCGCTCGGCCATCCTCGCCGCGTCGTAGGCGGCGCCCTCGTGGGCAGCAAGAGCCCCGCAGCACGTCTGGTCGGACGGAGCCACGACCCGGTAGCCGGCCGTTCGGAGCACCTAGATGACGGCGATGTGAACATCGGAGTACCACTGATCCATCACGCACCCCGCGAGGAACGCAACGGTGCCGACCGGCTCTCCATCAGGGAGCCACCCGTGGCCGGCCGTGGTCGGCGCCGGCAACGGGACGCTGCGCAGCGCAGTGGCCTTCTTCGCCACTCCGGGAAGGGCCGTTGTCAACTGCATGCGCTGCGCCACGCCCACGAACCACGAGAGCAACGCAACCATCGAGCGCGAGGCGATGGCGCGACCGAAGACCGTCCTTGTCGCGAAGGCCTTCCAGTTGGGCAACTGGGCGATGACCTCGGCGCGTGCCCCTTCCATCAAGCGGCCGAACTGCACGAG
>JAUXCV010000067.1 GCA_030618675.1 Acidimicrobiia bacterium
CCGATCGTGGTCGTACGGCCTGCCCCTTCCGACGATCTTCTTCACGCCTTTCGCAACCAGCCAGGTCGTGAAGCCTGCAGCCGCATACGCCAACGCCGGGTCGGGACGCCGGGTTCTCCAATAGGACCAACCGGCGAGAACGAAGGGTGCGCTGAGGCTCCCGGCCTGCATCGGTGCCCATAGGAGCGGTGCCAACTCGTCCGGGGCGTCATTGATCCTCCGATAGATGCTGCGCTCCCAATCCGGGAGCCCCCGACGAGCCTCGACGGCCGAACCGACGAGTCCGGCGAGAGCCGCGCCGATCCTCAGGGCCTTACTGAGATTCATCGTCTCCCCTTCCCGGGTTGCCGGATTGTCCACGGCTCCGGATACGGCGCACCGGATCGAGTCGCTGGATGTGGTCGAGCGGTGCCGCCGCCCGTCCGGTCGTGCCTTCGATCTCGTCACGGACGCTCCGGTCGATGTGGTCACCGCGTTCCTTCAATTCAGTCCTGGTCGCTCCGCTGAGGGCCTGCGGTTGGACCCGTGGGGCGGCGGCTGACACGGCATCGGTGCCCAGGACATCGACGGCGCATCGAACGGCGCGTTCGGGACCCACGAGGAGTGCACTCGACGTGGTCAACTCGGCGATGTCGTTGTTGAGGAGGAGATCCGATGCGGCGAGTTCGCTGAATCCGAAATCGATGATCCAGGGGACCTTCTCGTCGTCCAGGAACACGTTCGCAAGACGAAGATCGCGGTGGGCGATTCCGTGGTCGCGCAGGATCGCGACCTGCTCCCAGATCCCGGTGAGGATGTCGTCGGTGAGTTCGTCGACCTCGATCGAGTCGAGAGATCGGCCCTCGATGGCTTCGTACGCGAGGAGCATCGAGTACTCCTCTTCGCCGATGAGACCGACCGTGATGAGAGAAGGCGTCCGGACTCCGGCGGCTGAGGCGCTGTACGAGAGGAGGGCTTCGTGCTCCACGGTCCGTCGGAGGGTGGAGAAGGCCGGTTCGTCCCCGATGTTCTTGAATCGGAACTGGCGGTAGAGGCGGAAGAGCAGGTCGGCGCTGCGCTCGTCGGTGCTGAGCGTCTTGACGAACATGCGGTCGCCTTCGACGGTCTCAACGAAGTAGGGAGTCGATCCACGTGCATCGACCTGCGCTGCGTCGAGACGGGTCACGTCGATTCCCGACCGCTTGAGGGTCGCCACGATCTCTTCTCCGGAGGGTTGACGATTGGGTGACCCGACGATGAACAGGATCCCGGATCCCACGGCGACACCGATCGACATCGCTAGAACGAGTTCGGCCGGGAGATTCGATCCCAACGTGAGACGGATGACGATCAAGAGTATGAGCGCTGCCCAACTGACTCTCTGCCACCGGCGGTGCAGCCACGGCGTTGCTGCGGTGATGGCAGCCGTGAGAGCAGCGACATACGGGTAGTACGCCGTCTGGGCGACGATTACGGTCCCGTTCTCGGGCGTGAAGGCCTCGTCGGCAAGGAGAGTCGATATCCATGAGATCGTTCCTCCCGTCGCCGCGGCGGCGGCTAGGGCGGCCACAACGATGACGACGAGACGCCGGAAGTCGCGTTGCCGGGTGAAGAACACGAGGATGATCAGAGGCACGGCGAGGATGAGCGCTGTGACGATCAGCCCGATGATCTCGCTGACGGCCCCGGCCGTATCGTCCAAGATCTCACTGAGGTCTTCCCCAAGTCCACCGAACACGTCCGGGAAGATCAACACGATGAGGGTTGTCGTGAAGGCGACGATCGATGCCGTCACGAAGCGGAGGGCATCCGTGGGGGACCGGACGGTCTGGTCCGCGTTGGGGACGTTGATTTGGACGGTCGTCGTCATGGCTCTCCGGTACCTGCGGTGTGAGCTACGGATGGTACCGCCGGACCAAGGATCTACTTGGGCGTTCCGTGAGCGAATGACAGGTCTAGATCTCGCTTCTTCGGTAACCTATCGCAGGTCAGGAAGTCAGATTGCCGTAGGGCAATCGATATTGGGAGGCCACATGTCCGACAAGAAGATCCCGCTAGGGATTTCCATCATCACGATCATCATGTACATCCAGGCGATCTTCGGCATCGCTGCGGGTATCTTCGTGATCATTGACAAGAACGCGCTCGCTCACGAACTGTCCGACATCAGCGAGAGCATGTTGCTCTACTACGGGATCGCCGCGATCGTCGTCGCCGTCATCACCGGACTGCTGGCGATGGGGCTACGTTCGGGTAGCAACGGCGTACGGTTGTTCATTGCCGTCGTCATGGTGTTTCACCTCGCGATCGGCGTGTGGGGCCTCATCGCCCTCCCCGGCGCACGTATGGCAGGTCTCATGCAGGCACTGATCGCCCTGATCGTTCTGTACCTCCTGTACGGCAGCGACGAGAGCAACGAGTACTTCGCCTAAGCGAACCAACTCCGAAACAACGAGAACCGGCGGCCTCGGCCGCCGGTTCTTCGCGTGTCAAGCCGGTCGTTTGTGCTTACGACCACCTCTGGTGTGGGCGCAAGCACAAACGACGTCGGATCGTCGTCAGCTGCAGCCCGTCGTGTCCCCACAGGTCAGACAGACGTAGCACGAACCGCTGCGCACGGTCATGTGGCCGCACGCCGAGCATGCAGGCGCGTCGCCCATCAGATCCCCGAGCGATGCCTCGGCCGCCGTGATGGCAGCAGCCGTCGCCGTGCCCGGGCCATCAGAGACCACGGCGGTGGCGTAGACCGGTTCCGCATCGGGGAGCGTGCTGATGTCGTCATCGACGAACTTCGCGGCGGCCACCTGTGCATCAACGTCGGCTTCCGCGGCCGCATCCGTGAGATCGAGTTGCGTGCCGGCCTCGACGGCGATGCCCTTCGGGGGTTCCGGCAGCTCTCCGGATCGGTCCGGTGGTACCTGCACGAGTTCGTCGCGTTCGAGGTACTCGAGTCCGAGGGCCCGGAACACGTAGTCGATGATGGAGTTCGACATCTTGATGTTCGGATGCCCTTCGACGAAGCCTCGGGGCTCGAACGTCTGAAACGTGAACGTATCCACGTACTCCTCAAGCGGTACACCGTACTGGAGGCCCTTCGACACGGCGATCGCGAAGCAGCTCAGCACGCCTCGTAGGGTTGCCCCTTCTTTCGCCAGGTCGATGAAGAGCTCACCCAGAGTGCCATCGGCGTACTCGCCGGTGCGGAGGAACACCTTGTGCCCGCCCACACGGGCCTCTTGTGTGAACCCGACCCGGCGCGATGGGAGGAGGAACCTCGGGCGGGAGAGATCGTTGTAGGCCTCGGTGGGGGAGATCCCCGGGCTGAACATGCCGCCGTGGATCATGACCTCGCGGGTGATCGCCTCGGTGACCTCTTCGGGCTCATCCTCACCCACGCCTTCGTCGGACGTGGCAGATAGTGGCTGTGATGCCTTCGAGCCGTCGCGGTAGAGCGCCATCGACTTCAGACCGAGTTCCCATGAGAGCCGGTATGACTCTTCGATGTCCTCAACGGCGACCTCGTTCGGCATGTTGATCGTCTTCGAGATCGCTCCCGAGATGAACGGCTGGGCCGCCGCCATCATCTTGATGTGGCCGCTGTGGTGGATGAATCGCTTGCCGTAGCGACCGTTCCGGTTCGCCGTGTCGAAGACATCGAGATGCTCTTCGAGCAGACCGGGGGCGCCTTCGATCGTCTGGCGGCCGCACACATAGTCGTTGGCTTCTCTGATCTGGTCGTTCGAGAACCCCAACTCGTGGAGCATCGAGAACCCGCGACCGTTGTACTGGTCGGGAGTGAAACCGAGACGCTGCATTGTTTCTTCGCCGAGCGTCCACTGGTTGAAAGCGAAGCCGATCTCGAACACCGAGGGGAGCGTTGCTTCGATCTTGTCGATGTCCTGAGAGGTGAAGCCCTTGGTCATCAGCGTTGCCGCGTTGATGTGCGGAGCACGCTGGATGCCCATCGCTCCGATCACGTAGTCGACGATCTGCTGGATGCGCTCGTCGTTGTAGCCGAGTCGCTTCAGCGCCGGAGCGAGAGAACGGTTGGCGATCTTGAAGTAGCCGCCGCCCGCGAGTTTCTTGAACTTCACGAGAGCGAAGTCGGGTTCGACCCCGGTCGTGTCACAATCCATCAAGAGGCCGATAGTACCCGTTGGCGCCAAAACGCTCGATTGAGCGTTGCGGTAGCCGTGCTGCTCGCCGAGTGCGACGGCTCGATCCCATGCCTCACGGGCCTCTGCGACCATCTCGGGCGGACCGAACTCCGGATCGATACCGGTCACGAAGTGGCTCACACCGTCGTAGTCGCTCTGATCTGCGTTGTAGGCGGCGCGGCGGTGATTCCGCATCACCCTCAGCATCGATTCACGGTTCTCCTCGAACTTCGTGAAAGGACCCAGCACGCTCGCCATCTCGGCGGAGGTGGCGTACGCATCGCCGGTCAGGATCGCAGTCAGCGATCCGGCGATGGCCCGACCCTCGTCGGAGTCGTAGGGGACGCCCACCCTCATCAAGAGGGAACCGAGGTTGGCGTAGCCGAGTCCGAGCGTCCGGTAGTCATAGGAGCCTTGCGAGATCTCCTTCGCCGGGAAGTGAGCCATCGTCACCGAGATCTCGAGAGCGATCGTCCAGAGACGTACGGCGTGCCGGTAGCCAACGAGGTCGAAGACGCCCTGCTCGTCGTGATAGAACTGACCAAGGTTCAGCGATGCAAGGTTGCAGGCCGTGTTGTCGAGGAACATGTACTCGGAGCAGGGGTTCGAAGCACGGATCTCTCCTCCGGCCGGTGCCGTGTGCCACTCGTTGACCGTTGTGTGGAACTGAACGCCGGGATCCGCGCTTGCCCATGCGGCTTCCGCTACTTGATGCCAGAGATCCCGTGCCTTCAGCGTCTTGACCGGACTGCCGTCGGTTCGGCTCGTGAGGTCCCAGTCGTCGTCGTTGATGACGGCCTGCACGAACTCGGTCGTCACGCGCACCGAGTTGTTGGAGTTCTGACCTGAGACCGTGGCATACGCCTCGCCGTTGAAGTCGGATGAGTAGCCGGCGGCGATGAGCGCCTTGACCTTCTCTTCCTCTTTCGCTTTCCAGGCGATGAACGTCTCGACATCCGGGTGGTCGATGTCGACGATGACCATCTTGGCGGCACGGCGGGTTGTACCCCCGGATTTGATCGCTCCGGCGGCGCGATCGCCGACCTTCAGGAAACTCATGAGACCGGAGGACTTGCCACCGCCCGAGAGGCGTTCTCCCTCACCCCGGATATGGGAGAAGTTCGCTCCTGCGCCGGCTCCCATCTTGAAGAGACGTGCTTCGCGAACCCAGAGATCCATGATGCCACCGGGGTTCACGAGGTCATCATCGACGCTCATGATGAAGCAGGCGTGAGGAGCGGGGCGGCTGTAGGAGTCGAGTGATTCGACGTTCTCTCCGGTCTCCGGATCGACGTACCAGAAGCCTTGAGCGACGCCCTCGATGCCGTACCGATGGTGGAGGCCCGTGTTGAACCACTGTGGCGAGTTCGGCGCCGCCATCTGGTGGACGAGCATGTAGGCGAGTTCGTCCTCGAAGGCTTGTGCGTCGTCGGTCGACGCGAAGTAACCGTTCTGTTCGCCCCACCAACGCCAGGTGGAGGCGAGACGGTCGATGACCTGACGGGCCGAGCGCTCGGGCCCGAGGATCGGCTTCCCTGTCTCATCGAGAAGTGGCCGACCTGCACTGTCACGTTGCGGAACGCCGGCTTTGCGGAAGTACTTGGACACCATGATGTCCGCAGCGACCTGCGACCAATCTGCGGGGACTTCCGCATCCTCCATCTCGAACACGATCGATCCGTCGGGGTTCGTGATGCGGGAGTCTCGTCGAATCCACTCCACGGTTTCGTACGGATCGGTCCCGGCAGTCGTGAACCGCCGTTCGATCTGGAGTCCTTCGGTCATCTCTCCTCCTCATCCGGTGTCCCCACCGGAGCTTGATATCCACAAATTTATGCCCACCCACTAGATGTTGGGGTAGGGAAGTGGAATACCCCCTACATCTAGCACGGTTTCACGAGTGTAATTACACGCGTGCCATCCGTCAAACCTTTCACGATCGGACGCCTGTGGCGGCGAAAAGTGCGTCCTTTTCGGCCGATCGGAGGGCTGGATGTAGTTCTAGAGGCTCGTTCGGACAAGGGCAAGGCGGATCGGGAAGAGGTTTTCGCGCAGCCCTCATTGTTTTCGCGAGACGAGATTCACGAGGGTCCAGATCGCTCATGAGAGCGTTCTTCCAACGTCGCCGCGACCTCAGCGATGTCGCCGGGAGCGGTGTTCGACGCTTTCCAGTAGCACCAGCCCGTGGGCAGGAAGAAGATCTGAAAGATCGACAGACCGAGAGCCCAGTTGAACGGTGGTGGCACGGAACGTTCGATAGCAGAGGCCGCGGCAGCGGTGAGAGCCGTCCCGGTGGAGCGGCCGATGCCGTTCACGAAGTTACCAAGGCCGAAGACCGTGCCCCGGTGCTCCGGCAGGTTCACATCCGAGATGAGCGCGAACCAGTTCGGCGAGTCGGCCGATGTCAGGGCGATCGCTGCGACCGCCGTGAGGAACGAAAGGGCGGCGCACGGGTTCGTGAGAATACTGCCGAGCACTTCGCCGGCCAGCGTCAGAGTGTCGGCTCCTTCGGTGACGTCGAGGCCGCGCAGGGGGACCCAGAAGAAGACGAGGAACAGCGGTACCGCACTCAGGATGCCCACGGCGCTGAGCAGCGCTCGCCCGCGGGGAGATCGCCGCTGGAGGTAGTCACCGAGGTGGCCGAAGAGGATGGAGAACAGCGCCCCGACCGTGAAGATCGCAGCGAAGAGGCCGCCGACGCGTGTGCCGGTGGCTTCCCCGTAGCCCTGAGCGATCACCTTCTCCTGATACAGCAACGGGATCCAGATGAGCGATCCGTAGGCGACCTGTGCGGTGAGGCCCTGGAGAACGAGCCACACGTTGGTCCGTCGCCGGAAGAGGACCGGCAGTTGCGAGCGGTCGATGCGATGCTCGTACTCTCCGCCCGTGGCATACATCTCGGCGAGGGCAGGCTCCCGGTACCCCCTCGGCGCTTCGAACGTGGTGAGGTAGAGCAACGCGAAGACGAAACCGGCGATCCCGATCACGACGAGGGGTATACGGAAGTCGGTTGCTCCCAATTGGGAGGCGAGCAGTCCTCCGACGAGCACACCGATGCCCTGGGAGAGGCCCCAGAAGCTCATCGCGAGACCCCGGTTCTTTGGCCCGACGAAGTCCGAGATCACGGAGAATCCGACCGATGCGATCGAGCCGAGTCCGACTGCGACGAGCATCTGCCAAGCCACGAGCCACCAGAAAGCCGATGCCGTCGCCGAGAGCAGCGACCCGCCGGCCCAGATGATCGTTCCCCAGAACAGCAACGGCTTGCGGGTCCTCGAGTCTCCGGCATAGCCCCATCCGACGGCCGTGACCGCAGCGATGAGGATCGTCGCGCCGGTCAGCAAACCGATCGCTCCCGCTGTGATGTCGAAGGCATCGGAGAGCGGGAGCACCATCGAAGGGATCATCGCGAGCGCTGCGTTGTCGAGCGACGCCAGCACGATGAAGACGACGATCGTGTAGACGACGTGGACTGGATTACCCCACCAGCCGGGGCGCGCCCGTTTCATCCGTGGCATCGTGCCCACACCCGGTCGCCGGGCGCCAGGAGTGCGCTGAGCATTTCATGTCGTTCATCCCGACGACCGGGCATCACCACGCCCGGCGGCTTCGGCTCTGCCATTCCGACACGTGGAGTGGCGAAACCGCAACCTTCCGCCC
>JAUXCV010000003.1 GCA_030618675.1 Acidimicrobiia bacterium
GTGGCGCGGAAGGCGGCGACGGTGGAGTTCCCATGTCAGATGCAGGTCGTTGCGGCAACGAACCCGTGCCCGTGCGGTTTCGAAGGAGATCGAACCTTTTCCTGCGAATGCACCGAGTCGATGAAAGCACGGTACAAGCGCCGTTTCTCCGGTCCTCTCCTGGATCGTTTCGATCTCCAGGTCGAGGTGCCTCGACTGAGGGTCTTGGAGCTCGCAGGACCGGAGGGCGAGCGATCGAGCGCTGTCCGTGCCAGGGTCACGGCAGCACGAAGACTCCAGTTCGACGAGCGTGGGCGGCTCAACCGCGAGTTGGGGCGTCGTGATCTCGATGCGCTGGAGTGGACCGGCGGCGCCGTCGCACGTCTGACGAAGGCCGCGGAGGGGGATCGACTCACGGCACGGGGCTGGGATCGGATTCGGCGTGTCGCGCGCACTGTGGCCGACCTCGCCGGATCGGACGCGGTCCGCGGAATCCACATCGAAACGGCTCTCGGGATGCGGGTGACGCTATGAACGAGGATGCCCGTCTCCGTATGGCGTACTCCGGGCTGCACCCGATCCGATCTCGCGAGCTCCGTGATCGGTTCGGCGGAGCGTCGGGGGCGATAGGTGCGATCGACCGCGGCCGGGTGAAGGCATCCGATTCGATCCGAAACGGTCTGGCGGCTCCGGCAGCTCAGCGACGCTCCGAGCTCACCGCGCTCGGGATCGAGTTGGTGTTCCGCGGAGATCCGGACTACCCGGACCATCTCGACGTGTTCGAGGATGCACCCGATGTGTTGTTCGTTCGCGGCACGCTCCCTCAAGACCCCGGAGTCGGGATCGTCGGAACCCGTAGATGCACTGCCTACGGGCTGGAACTCGCAGAGGCCTATGGAAGGATCGTTGCGGAGACCGGATGGCTCGTCGTCTCCGGCCTCGCTCGAGGTATCGATGGAGCCGCGCACCGCGGCATGGTGTCGGCTGGGGGATTGGGAATAGCGGTGTTGGGGTGCGGCATCGACGTGACCTACCCGAGAGAGCACCGCCGTCTCGGAGAGCAACTCCTCGAGGCGGGGGGAGCGATCGTGTCGGAGTATCCACCGGGGAGCCGCCCCGACGCCTGGCGGTTCCCGCCGAGGAACCGCATCATCGCCGGCCTCTCCGCAGCCGTCGTCGTGGTGGAGGCCGCCAAGACCGGTGGGGCGTTGATCACGGCGGTGAAAGCAGCCGAGTACGGGATCCCCGTGTTCGCGATGCCGGGAGACGTCGACCGGCGAACGTCGGAGGGAACGAATCGTCTGATCCGCGACGGCGCCTTCCCGGTTCTCGATCCAGACGACCTCATCGAAGAACTCGACCTGGTGTACGGACTGGCACATCGCAAAAGAAAGGAGAGTCTGGTTGACCCCGAGGGTCGTTGACCTTCCTCCACGATGTCACGACCATGACGGCATGCGCAATGGGGCCATAGACACGGCCGTCGACGACTATCTGGAGCGGCTCGACACTGAGCGAGGGCTATCCAGGCACACGATCGACGCATATCGACGCGATCTCGGTCAGTTCACGACGATGTGCCATCGGCTCGGTGTCGAGCGTCTCGACGGTGTCGAACGACGCACCGTTCGTCGGTTCCTCTCCCAACTCACGACGCTGAACTACTCGCGCCGGTCGGTGGCGAGAAAGGCTTCGGCCGTTCGGGCCTTCCTCGAAGATGCGGCGCGTAGGGGAGAGATCCCCGCGAATCCGGCTTCCGGCGTTCCGCAGCCGAAACGGCCGGGAACACTTCCGAAGTCCATCCCGGCACCCACACTCGAACGTTTCCTCGACGATCTCGACGGTTCCGATCCCGTCGATCTTCGCGACCGTGCGCTTCTCGAAGTCCTCTACGGAACCGGGATGAGGGTCTCCGAACTCGCTGCCATGACCGTGAGCGACATCGGCGAGGGGCAGTTCATCACGGTGCACGGGAAAGGCAACAAGGAGCGGGCGGTGCCGGTCGGTGACCCAGCAAGGCGATCCACCATGGTCTATCTCGAGAGTGGCCGTCCGGTGCTCGCCGGCCCCGCAAGCGGAGACGCCCTCTGGGTGGGGGTTCGAGGTGGGCCGCTCGACTCGAGAGGTATCCGACGCGTCGTCAAGGCTCGCTTCGGGACGTTCCCCCACGCTCTCCGTCATTCGTACGCCACTCACCTGCTTGAAGGTGGTGCTGATCTTCGAAGTGTCCAAGATCTGCTCGGGCACTCTGAACTGGCGACAACGCAGCTATACACTGCCGTCACCCGAGAGCATCTCAGGAAGACGTACGAGCGGAGCCACCCACGTGCATGAACGCCGAGATGACGAAATCGCAGTGCTGTGGGACACGTTCAAGAGCAGTGACGACCAGGGTGCCAGAGAAGGCCTGATCCTCCACTTCTCGCCCCTGGTGAAGTTCGTTGCCGGCCGACTCGGCTCGGGTCTGCCCCGAAGCGTCGACCCGGCCGATCTTGTGTCCTACGGAACCTTCGGACTCATCGATGCCATCGACAAGTTTGAGCCCGAGCGCGGGTACAAGTTCGAGACGTACGCAGTGACCCGCATCAAGGGAGCGATCCTCGACGAGCTCCGGTCGCTCGATTGGGTTCCCCGATCTGTTCGAGCGAGAGCCCGTGAGATCCAGCGCTCGATGGCAGAACTTGAGCACAGTCTCCAGCGAACAGCCACCGAAGAGGAATTGGCCGAGCACATGGATCTCTCTGTTGAAGCTCTGAGGGATCAACTCGGTGAGCTCTCGACCCTGGGCTTCGTGGCTCTCGACGAGCTCCTCAACCCCGACGATCGCGAGTCGTCGACGGTGCGAGACACCGTGCCCGATTCCGGTGCTCTCGATCCGAGCGGGTCGTTCGAGAAGGAAGAGACCCGGTACCTCCTGGCCGATTCGATCAACCGGCTCCCCGAGCGAGATCGGCTCGTCGTGACGCTCTACTACTTCGAGGGCCTCAGTCTGGCCGAGATCGGCTCGGTGCTCAACGTCACGGAATCGCGAGTGTGCCAGATCCATACGAAAGCGGTATTGAGTCTGAGGAACAGGTTCATTGAGCCGTAGTTGAAAGTAGACCAGTAGATCAGTAGCCAGTAGATCAGTACTGCTCTACTGCTCTACTGATCTACCGTCCTGCCGACGAGCGCTCTCGACCTACGCCGGCCCCGGTCCTACACTCTCACCAAATTCGCACGTTCACTGCAAACCCCTGAGGTCGGATCGCCTTTGCGATCTGTGGGGTGTTCGGGTGGG
Organism: Acidimicrobiia bacterium; assembly: GCA_030618675.1. GTDB lineage: Bacteria > Actinomycetota > Acidimicrobiia > Spongiisociales > UBA5794 > JAHEEL01. The sequence continues at coordinate 3,260 of JAUXCV010000003.1, forward strand.
CGGAGGCGTGAACCCGAAACACAGGAGGAACCACATGTCCGTGGTGAGTATGCGACAGCTGCTCGAGGCCGGAATGCACTTCGGCCACCAGACCCGTCGTTGGAACCCGAAGATGCGTCCGTACATCTTCACGGAGCGCAACGGGATCCACATCATCGATCTTCGTCAGACCCTCGAGCAGGTCGAGAGGTCGTACAACCTCGTTCGCGACACCGTCGCAGACGGCGGAAACGTGCTCTTCGTCGGCACGAAGAAGCAGGCTCAGGGCGCGGTCGAAGACGCTGCCAACAAGGCCGGCATGCCGTATGTCAATCACCGCTGGCTCGGCGGGATGCTCACTAACTTCCAGACGATCCACAAGCGGATTCTCTACATGCTCGAACTCGAGCAGATGGAGAGTTCCGGAGAGATGGAATCGCTTCCGAAGAAGGAACGCCTTCGCCTCCGTCGCGAACTCGAGAAGCTGCACACCGTGCTTGGCGGCGTGCGCGATATGAAGCGTCCCCCGGACGCAGTATTCGTGATCGATGTGATCACCGAACACATCGCTGTTGCCGAAGCCAATCGACTCTCGATTCCGTTGATAGCGATCGTCGACACGAACTGCGACCCGGATCCCGTCGACATCGTGATTCCCGGAAATGACGATGCCATCCGGACCATTCTCCTCGTCAGCGATGTCATCGCAGAAGCGGCGAAACAGGGACGTGAGATTCGGGAAGCAAGCCGGAAGGATGTTCCCGCCAAGGACACCTCGGCGAAGAGCGCTCCGGCCAAGAAGGAATCCGCTCCGACGCCGCCGCCTACCGAGGTTGTGATTCTTGAAGAGATCCAGGCGGAGATCGCTCCGGCCGAGAAGGAAGCTGCCCCGGCGGAGCCCGAATTCGTCGTCCTGGAAGAGATCCAGGCAGAGATTGCTTCGCCCGAAGCCGGTAGAGCCGAAGCCACAGAGACCCCGAAGGAGACGGCGTGAGCGACTTCACAGCCAAGGACGTACAAGTCCTGCGCCAAGTGACCGGTGCAGGGATGATGGATGCGAAACGAGCTCTCACCGAAGTCGGTGGAGACATGGATCGAGCGAAGGACCTGCTTCGCGAGCAGGGACTCGCCGACGCTGCCAAGCGCGCCGATCGCAGCCAGACCGAGGGAGCCATCGGCTCGTACCTCCACCGGCAGGCCGACCGCCCCGTGATCGGGGTGCTGATTGAACTCGCATCTGAGACGGACTTCGTCGCCAAGAGTGACGAGTTCCAGGAGATCGCGAACGACATCGCCATGCACACAGCCGCGGCTCGGCCGAGATGGATCACCCGGGACGACGTCCCCGAGGACGCCATCGAAGAAGAGAAGCGCCTCATCGCCGCTCAGGCGGTCAACGAAGGGAAGCCGGAGCACATCGTTGAGAGGATCGTCGAAGGGCGTCTCAACAGCTTCTTCGCCGACAATGTGCTCTACGACCAGGAGTTCGTGAAGAGCGAGACCTTCGACGGAACTGTGGGTGAACTCGTCAAGCAACTCGCTTCGAAGATGGGCGAGAACATCAGCGTTTCGAAGATGGCCAGGCTGGCCGTCGGCGAGAAGAACTGATGCGCCGGGTCGTTCTCAAGCTCTCCGGAGAGGCATTCGCCGACCCGGAGACGCACTATGGGATCGACCCGACGATCGTGTCTCGTGTCGCCGAGGAGATCGCGGGCGTGCACCACGAGGGGTACGAGATCGGCATCGTCGTCGGCGGTGGCAACATCTTCCGCGGTGTTTCGTCGGCGGCGAGCGAGATGGACCGTGCGAACGCCGACTACATGGGCATGCTCGCCACGGTCATCAACGCACTCGCCCTGCGTGATGCACTCGAACGGGCCGGTTCGCCGGCCCGTGTGCAGACCGCTATCTCGATCCAGCAGGTCGCCGAGCCGTACATCCGGCTCAGGGCGATCCGGCACTTCGAGAAAGGGCGGATCGTCATCTTCGCCGGGGGCACCGGTAATCCGTTCTTCACAACCGACACGGCTGCCGCGTTGCGTGGGGCCGAGATCGGGGCCGCAGCCATCCTCAAAGCCACGAAGGTCGATGGTGTCTACGACGCCGACCCGGCAACCACACCGGGGGCCCGTCTCCTCGGCACCGTCACCTATATGGAGGCGATCCAGCAGCAACTTGGGGTGATGGATGCAACGGCGATTACGATGTGCATGGAGAATCACCTTCCGATCCGTGTGTTCAACATGAACCGGCCCGGCGAGATCGCGGGCGCTGTGCGCGGAGAGGACGTTGGAACCCTGGTTCGCTGAGGAGGCGCCGTGATCAACGACCTGCTGAAAGATGCCGAGCACAAGATGGATCAGGCGGTCGTACACACGACGCAAGAATTCGGGGGGATCCGGACCGGACGTGCTAACCCCGGACTCCTGAATCGCATCAACGTCAACTACTACGGCACCGAGACGCCGCTTCAGCAGATAGCCGGTTTCACGGTCCCGGAAGCCCGATTGCTGGTCATCCAGGCGTATGACAAGACAGCGATCCCTGCCATCGAGCGGGCGATCCAGGAGGCGGACCTGGGCCTCAATCCATCCAACGACGGCAACGTGATCCGTCTCGTTTTCCCATCCCTCACCGAGGAACGTCGGAGGGACCTCATCCGTGTTGTGCGGCACCTTGCCGAAGAGGGACGCGTCTCGATCAGGAACGTCCGACGCCACTGCAAGGACCGCCTTGAGTCGGAGGACGTGTCCGAGGACGACATCCGTCGGGCCGAGAAGGCGCTTCAGACCAAGACGGACGAACACATCGCGCGACTCGATGCGATCCTCGCGACAAAGGAGGAAGAACTCCTCGAGGTGTAGGGGGGTTTTAAGCAATGTCTATAGACGACGAACGCGCGCCGCAAGAGGATCCATCGCTTGAAGACACTTCCACATCGTCCGAGAGCCACACTGCCGTGGACGGCTTCGAATCGACAGATACGCCGCTCGAACCGTTCGGCGAAGTAATCTCAGGGGACATGGACGAATACGACCCCGACGCGACCGGTGAACTCGACCTGCCGGGCGTGAATGAAGACCTGAGTCCTCATCCGGCCGAGGCTGATCCCGGCTTTGATGGATGGCTCGTTGACGATGAGGCCTCGCCACAGAGCGACGATCCATATGCCGCGTTGTCCGAGTCCGATAAGGATGACGATGCCGCTTCGGAGATCGCCGACTGGATGGCGTTCACGAGCGCTGCCGCGGACGAGGAGTCCATCCCCGAGGAAGAAGACGACGTTGCCGAGGCTGTCGTTCCCGAAGAGGCTGTCGTTCCCGAAGAGAGGACACCCGAGGCCGAATCCGTAGATTCGACGGAGGACGGCCCGGATGAGAACCTACCCCTTGCCACAGATGAAGATCCGGTCGGCGATGACCCGCATGAGGACGCCGGCGGGGTCTTCTTCGGAGACGCTGCCATCGAGCAGGACGATGGGCCGGCAGATGCTCCGGAGGAAGAACTGATCGACACGGTCCAGGACGGCCCGGCCGACGAACCGGAGCGTGTTGAAGAGATCGTTGATGGCGAGGAGTCGTTCGAAGAATCAGATGAGGGCGACCCGGAGAAGCTGACGGTACTGCCGATCGTGTCGATCGGTGCCGCTGCGATGGGAAGCGATCGAGCACCCGACACCGACGGCGATGAGATCGGCGTTGCCGATGACGATACGGGTGAGATACCGATCGTCGGATTCGAGCAACCGGACATCGCATCCGGGGGAGGATCGGCCATCTTCGATGGCGAGGATTTCACAGAAGAGCACTATCTGGACGCGGCGACCCGAGAACACCATGATCTCGCAGCGGCGGTTGCCGCGGCGGACTCGGAGGACGCCGAGCAGGTGGCTCTGTCCGCGGCGATCCCCGGACTTGATTCCGGCGTTGTGGGATTCGATGACGTTGTCGATCCCAATGCGGGTGACGCCTCTGGGTCGATCGCCCCGCCGAAGTCGTCGGATCTCGTCGTTCGCGTCGTAACCGGTGTGGCACTCGTCGCGGCATTCGTACTCTCGCTGCTCTGGCGACCGGCGATCATCGTGCTGGCACTGGCCGTGTTCGTCGTTGCTGCGGGGGAGTTCTACAGCGTCCTGGTACACCGTCGGTACAAGCCACTCTTGATCTTCGGATATCTGGGGATCATCGGTGCCGGCCTCGGAGCAGTTGTGTGGGGGGTCATCGCGATCCCGATCGCCTTCGCCCTGATGATCACCGTCATCTTGCTCTTCGATGCCGCCAGTCGGCGCAGGGATGGAGCCGTCAGCGGATTCTCAGTCACCATCCTGGTCGCGGTCTGGGTCGGCGGTTTCGGAGCATTCGCCTTCCCGATCATCGCGGCCGACAATTACCAGGCTCTCGTGCTGACCGTTGTGGGGATGGTCGCGCTCGTCGACATCGCCGCGTACTTCGTGGGCAGAACGATCGGCCGTCGTCCCTTCGCTCCTGTGATCTCCCCGAAGAAGACGATAGAGGGGTTCATCGGTGGCACGCTGATGGCTCTCCTCGCCGGCGCCGTCGCCAGCTTCTTCGTCGAGGCGATCGATCTCCCAGCCGGTCTCGCTCTCGGCGTCGTCGTCGCCGTATTCGCGCCCCTCGGAGACCTCTCTGTGTCTGTGATCAAGAGATCGTTGAACATCAAGGACATGGGTTCGATCCTGCCGGGGCACGGCGGTGTCCTTGATCGGATCGACGCCATCGTCGCGGTCGTCCCAGCGGCCTGGGCGGCGTTCGTGTGGATGGGCATCCTCTGACCTCGATCATCGTTCTGGGGGCCACCGGGTCGATCGGGCGCCAGACGCTCGACGTAGCCGATCGCCTCGATCGAGCCGTTCTCGGTCTCGCCTCCGGATCGTTGTCGAAAGAGATCGTCGATCTGGCAGGCCGGTACCCAGAAGCGAGCGTCGCTGTGGCTCGCATGCCTGAACGTCCGGTCGGTGGGGCGATCGAACGTCGGATCGAGTTCGGGCCGGAGGCCGTTGCTGCGTTGGCCAGATCACCGGAGACCACGGTGGTCAATGGCATCGTCGGAGCGGCCGGTCTTGAGCCGTCACTGGCTGCTCTCGAGAGCGGAAACCGGCTGGCTCTCGCCAACAAGGAGAGCCTTCTGACGGGTGGCTCCCTTGTCCTCTCGGCGCTCGAGTCGGGCGGCGGCGAACTCATCCCCGTCGATAGCGAACACTCTGCCATTTCGCAGTGCATCGAGGGCGAGTCCGTTGAAGCGATCCGTCGGGTGATCCTCACCGCATCGGGGGGTCCGTTCCACGCTCGTCCCGATATCGATCTTGAGCGGGTCTCTGTTGCCGATGCGCTTGCACACCCAACGTGGGACATGGGGAAGCGGATCTCCATCGATTCGGCGACCTTGATGAACAAGGCGTTCGAGGTCATCGAAGCGCACTTCTTGTTCTCACTCGACTACGCCCAGATCGACGTTGTCATTCATCCGGGGAGCTTCGTGCATTCGCTCGTGGAGTTCGTTGATGGCGTCGTCAAAGCCGAACTCGGTCCGCCCGACATGCGCAAGCCGATCCAGCGTGCGCTGACCTGGCCCGGGCGGATGCCGGCGCCGACCGAGCCGATCGATCTCATGGGAACTGCGTTGACCTTCTCCGCGCCGGATCGCCGGCGGTTCCCGGCCCTGGACCTCGGCTACGAAGCGGGACGAAGAGGCGGAAACGGACCGGCGGTCCTCAACGCGGCCGACGAGGTCGCCGTTGCTGCTTTCCTGGATCGCCGCATCCGATTCACCGAGATCGTCGAAGTGGTGGCGAGCGCCCTGAGCGCGGTGCCTCCGGGGCCGATCTCGACGTTGGCCGACGCCCTTGCCTCCGACGCAGCAGGGCGAGCTGCGGCGACGGAGTCGATCGTCCGGCGGGCATCTCGGTAGTTAGGCACGTCCGGTACCGTTGATCGCATGAGACCGACCAGGGGCATGAACTGATGGGGACCGCCGTGATGCTGATCGGCATCGTGCTGATGATCGTCATTCACGAGGGCGGACACTTCCTCGCAGCGAAGGCGTTCGGGATGAAGGCCACCGAGGCGTTCTTCGGGTTCGGCCCTCGCATCTGGTCGACCACGCGGGGCGAGACGGAGTACGGCGTCAAGGCTTTTCCGCTCGGCGGATATGTGCGCATCATCGGGATGAATCCACTCGAGGAGATCGATCCCGAGGATGAGGCTCGGACCTACCGGACCGCGGTGTTCTGGAAGAAGTCCGTCGTCGTGCTCGCCGGGATCTTCAGCCATTTCGTCATGGCGACGCTCCTTCTGATCACGGTCTTCTCGATCTGGGGGATCGTGGCGACGGACGATGCCGGTGATCGGATCCCGACGTTGTCTTTGGCCATGGTCGCTGAAACCACGCCATCCGGTGATGTCTCTCCGGCGACGACCGCCGGATTCGTGGCCGAGGATTTGCTCCGAACGTACGAGGGAACCGCGGTCGTGTCGTGGGACGATTTCGTCGAGCACGTACGAGCCGACGGTGGGAAGACGGTTCTGATCGGCTACGACCGCGATGGTGTGGCGGCGGAAGCCTCAACGACCCTTGCGTTCACCGAAGTGCCGCTCGTCGTCGACGGTGTGGCCGTGACGGATGAGAACGGCGATGTCGTGTACCAGGAGGTCGGGTACTTCGGAGCGGCACCTGAGATCGCACGGGACCACCTCGGATTGCTCGGCGTTGTGGGTGCTGCCTTCCGCGGCGTCGGCGAGGCCGTTGTCCAGAGCGTCTACGGACTCGGACAGTTGATTCTCGGGTTCCCTCAACTCGTGATGTCGGTCTTCGGGGGAAGTGACGAGGTCATCGGTGAGGTCCGACCGATCAGTCCGATCGGACTCGCCAGGTTGGCAGGACCGATGGAGAGCACGCTCATGATGCTGGCTCTCGTGAACGTGTTCGTGGGGGTCCTGAATTTCATTCCTCTCTACCCCCTCGATGGCGGGCATTTCGCGGTCGCCCTGTACGAGAAGATCCGTGGACATGCCCCCGACGTCCGCAAGCTGATGCCGGTCGCCGCCGTCGTGGTCCTCTTCCTGATTACGATCGGTCTCATGGGCGTGTATCTAGATATCTTCAAACCGCTGGAGCTGTGACCGGCTTCGCCGGTGTAGTCAGTAGTGGTCAAGTAGTCAGTAGTCGGCAAAGACTCTGCTCGCATCTCGTTGGAGCCGGTGGCTGGTGGCTGGTGGCTCTCGGCTACTCGGCTACTCGGCTACTCGGCTACTCGGCTACTCAGCTACTCAGCTACTCCTCCCTACCATCCCTCTAATGACGATCGAACGCAGGGACTCGCGACAATTGATGGTCGGTAGTGTCCCTGTCGGTGGTCGCGCTCCGGTCACCGTCCAGTCGATGACCACCACCAAGACCGCCGATGTCGACGGCACGCTGGCGCAGGTGTATGCCCTGAGCGGCGCCGGAGCGGACATCGTACGAATCACCTGTAACGACGTCGAAGCAGCGCAGGGCCTGGCAGAGATCGTTCCTCGATCGCCGGTCCCGATCATCGCCGACATCCACTTCCAGTACCGGCTGGCGCTGGCGGCCCTCGAAGCGGGCGTGGCCGGGCTGAGGCTCAATCCCGGGAACATCCGAGATGAAGGGCACATCAAGACCGTCGCTCGCGCCGCTGCCGAGGCAGGAGTGTCGATCCGGGTCGGAGTCAACGCGGGTTCGCTCGACAAGGACCTTCTCGAGGAATTCGGTGCTCCGGTGCCTGAGGCACTCGTTCGGTCGGCCCTTGCGGAGATCCGGTACCTCGAGGACGTTGGATTCCACGACATCAAGATCTCCGTCAAGCACTCGAACGTGCCGCTCATGGTCGAGTCGTACCGCTTGCTCGCGGAGAGGATCGAGTATCCCCTGCATCTCGGTGTCACAGAGGCCGGGCCACCGCCCGGCGGCTTGATCAAGTCGGTCGCGGGGATCGCCACACTGCTTCTCGAAGGCATCGGAGACACAATCCGATTCTCGCTCACCGCCGATCCGGTCGAAGAGGCCAAAGCCGGTCGGCAACTTCTCGAGTACCTCGGCTTGCGAGAGCGCACCGGACTCGATCTGATCGCGTGCCCGTCGTGCGGACGCGCCGAGGTCGACGTCATCAAGGTTGCTGCGGAGGCCACCGCAGCGCTCGAGGCCGCGAACCTGCCGATCCAGGTCGCGATCATGGGATGCATCGTGAACGGACCGGGCGAAGCCCGCGAGGCGGATATCGGGATCGCCGCCGGCCGGGGCAAAGGACACCTGTTCATCAAGGGTCGCGTCGTGCGTGTCGTGCCGGAGGACCAGATGGTCGACGCCCTGCTCGACGAAGCACATCGGCTCCTCGAAGAGGGAGTTGAGGCGAGACTTGCCGCTGCGGACGTCTCTGCAGCGGACCTGGCGACGGAGGAGCGGCTCGAACTCGTCGAACTCCAGGGTGATGCGAACCGTGCGGCCGAGCGCCGCGCGGCCGTGGCGGACATCGTCGCCGGAGATGAGGGATGACTTCCAGCCGGATCGGAACCGCCATCGCGGTGCTCGCGGTGGTCGCAGTCGCATGTACGCCATCCGCGTCCACGTCATCCACGACGATCGCTCCGGCCTCCGTTGACACCACGGTGGTGAGTTTGCCGCAACTCACCACGGCCGAGGAGGTCTACGAACTGTCGGCACCATCGATCGCTTCGATCACCACGGACATCTCAGGCGGTAGTGGCATCCTCATCGACGGCGGATTCGTTCTCACAGCGGCACACGTTGTATGGCCGTACCGATCCGTTCGTGTCGTGTTCCCGAACGGCACAGAGGTTCAGAACGCCCCGGTCATCGGCAGGGATCCATTCGGAGACCTCGCGATCGTCGACGTGTCGGGCACCGACAACCTTCCTCCAGCTGCAGAAATCGGTGATGGGGAGGACATTCCTCTCGGTCGGCCCGTGTACCTCGTCGGTTACCCGGGCGAGTCGGAGGAGTACCCACACCCGACGATCACCGAGGGAATTCTCTCTCGTACTCGCGAGTGGAAGAGCGAGCAGTGGACGTTCCTCCAGTCCGACGCCGCCGCCGTCGGCGGGCAGAGCGGCGGAGCGCTCGTCGATGAGTACGGAACGGTGATCGGCATCACGGGTTTCAGCTTTCTCGAGGAATTCGGGCTCTCCGGGTCCCTCGTCGATGCGACGAGCAGGATCGAGCGGATGCGATCCGGGGAAGATCTCGGTGACCTCGGTGACCGGCTTCCGCCGCAGGGGAGAGGTACGGATACGATGACGCTCTCGTTCGAGAACGCCTGGCGGGACTACGTTTTCGTCTTCGAAGCCCCCCTGTACGAGAACGTCTGGTTCGAGGCAACGAGCGAGGCCGATGTGTCCCTGATGCTCGGCACGATCGACGGACTCGAAATCGCTTTGGCCGACGAAACCGTCGATGGGGAAGAAACGATCGAAGACCTGATCACCTACCTGGGACCTCATCTGCTCCGGGTCGAGAACTTCTCTGAATCCGGAGAGGCGGAGCTCAGATCAAGCGTCGACCTGGTCGAGTGGCCTGATCCCGACGACGGGCGACTGCTCACGAGGAACACGACGATCGCGGGCAACGCCGACTACCCCGGGGACTTCGACTGGTACCTGGTCGAACTAGGCGCGGGTGAGGTCCTCACGATCGATGTGGACTCCATCGCCTTCGACCCCGTGCTCATGGTCGATGGCCCGGAGGCCCTCGGTTTCGTTCTCGCCGTTGACGACGACTCGGGCGGCGGACTGTTCGGCACCAATCCCAGGATCGTCTATGCGGCCGGCGAAACCGGAACGTTCATCATCGTGGTCGCAGACGGCGGTGCGACCGGTCCGGGCGCCTACCGGCTCACGGTGGACTGAGAGCGGGCGCCGGAAGGTGGAGAATCTGCGAACTGTGGGCTGGCAAAGCACGCATAGGCGGCTGCGAACCCAGGGTTCGCAAGTTCGTGGGATCGGTCTATCCGGCGCGGGTTCCCGGCCCTAGTTCTGAGATCGCATTGTGGAGAGCGTCGGCCACGTTGTTCGCTTCCGCCTCGTCGAGAGAGGCCGCCGTGAGGCGGACTCCTGGGGCGGAGCGAATCCGGAAACGACTCCCGGATCGGATGGCGAACCCTCGCTCCTCCATTGCCCTCACCGCCGCTGATTCATCTGGAACCGGCACCCATACGTTCAACCCGGAGGCGCCGTGAGCCTCGAATCCCCGTTCATGGAGTGCGTCGAGCATCGCACGCCGACGCGAGGCGTACAGATCGGTGGTTCGGATCACCCCCAGTTCGACGTTCGGATCGTGCATCATTCGGGCGACGAGTCGCTGTAGGACGTGGCTCACCCATCCGGGTCCGAGACGCTGGCGGCCCTCGACCCGTCGGACGGTGGTCGCGTCGCCTGCCACCAACGCAAGGCGAACGTCTGGACCGTAGGTCTTGGCTGCGGATCGAATGGTTGCCCAGTGCTCGCGGTCTGAGCCGATCGAGTGCAGTGCCGGTCCGGCGACGGCTGCGGCGTGATCGTCCTCGATCACAAGCACATCTGGGAACCCTGCGAGGGTCGAGCGGAGTGCGGAGGCCCGGTGGGAGGAGACCGCACTACCGAAAGGATTCTGAGCGCGGGGCGTCACGATCACCGCTGCGATTCCCCTGTCGAGAGCGTTACCGAGTGACTCCGGTCGGGGTCCTTCGTCGTCGATCGCGATCGGTACCGCCGTGAGGCCGAGAGCACTGATGAGGTCGATCACCGGCGGGTAGGTCGGATCTTCGATCCCCACTCGATCGCCGCGCCGGACGTGTGCCTGCAGCACTCGCTCCATCCCGTCGAGTCCGCCGGATACCACTGTGAGATGATCGGCCCGCACGCCATCGGCGGAAAGGAGTCGAGCGCCGTGCTCCGCGAGGTTCTCGTCGACGGATCGGTCTCCGTAGAGGATCGTTGGCCCGCCCGATTCCCGGAGGACGCTGTCGAGGTCGGGGAGTCGATCCGGGTCCGGGTTGCCAGAAGACAGGTCCCGCAATCCATCTCGGACCACCGGATCGGGAGGGATCATGACCGGTGGCCGGTCGGCGACGAACGTTCCCATGCGCCCACGCCCGACCGTGATCCCTCGCTCACCCAGGCGTCGATACGCGGCCGCCACGGTATTCGGTGCCAGACCGAGTTCGGCAGCCAGGACCCGAACGGGAGGCAGCCGGTCACCGGGGAGGACCTCATGGTCGACGACCCGGCGCTCGATGTCGTCCGCGAGTTCGACAGCGTTGCTTCCCCGCATCAAGGGCGCCTTTCCATGGTAGGCTCGACTCACTACAATCATCATATTGTAGCGGTACAAAGTATCAACGAGTGGACACATGCACATGAGCACCGAAGACACCCCTCCAGCCCTATCAGCTCGCACGACGGTCAAGCGAAGTCCCCACAGGGGCCACTACGACCGCGAGACCGTGAACGCGATCCTCGACGAGGCGCTGATCTGCCACGTCGGGTTCATCGCCGACGGGTCGCCCTTCGTCATCCCGACGATCCACGCCCGGGTCGACGACATGCTCTACTTTCACGGTTCTCCAGCGACCCGGATGATGCGACTCATGAAGAAGGGAGCCGAGGTCTGCGTGACCGCGACGCTCGTCGACGGCATTGTCGTGGCGCGTTCGGTATTCAACCATTCGCTTGGATTCCGGTCCGCGATGGTGATCGGCCCGGCACGCCTCGTCGATTCCCCGGACGAGCGCGCGATCGCCCTCGAAGCGATCACAGACGCCGTGCTTCCCGGAAGGTGGGCCGAGGCACGACCCCCGACGCGAAACGAGGACAAAGGAACGCTGGTCGTGGCCGTCCCCATCGAGGAGTTCTCGGCGAAGGTCCGAGGGAACGAAGTCAACGACGAACCCGAGGACTACGACCTCCCCATCTGGGCCGGAGCGATCCCACTGGCAACCCTCGTCGGTGCACCGGAACCAGATCCGAAGCTCGCAGACGGCATCGAGATCCCGGAGTCAGTCAGACAGTTCACCGGCGTCGAATAGGCGGTACCGACCACCAACCGACGGCACGGCGACATCAGAGCCTCCCGCCCGTGCCGGCACCCATGGGTGGTGGGTTGCTCGGTTCGTCGCAGTGTCCGTGTCACCTGTCTCCTGTCACATCCTCCCTGCCACTAACCTGCCGGTCTCCCGAGATCTTTGGAGTTCCTCCGTGCGTTGGTCACAGGCATTCATCCCCACCCTTCGAGACGACCCGACAGACGCTGAGGCCGCGAGCCATCGCCTGCTCGTAAGAGGTGGCTACATGCGGCAGTTGATGTCGGGCGTGTACTCGCTGTTGCCTCTTGGTTATCGGGTTCGGAGCAAGGTCATCACGATCATCCGCGAGGAACTGAACGCCATCGGGGGACAGGAACTCCTCCTTCCCGCCCTGCACCCTCGCGAGATCTGGGAGCAGACCGGTCGGGCCGAATCGATGGCCGATATCCTGTTCACGCTGAGCGACCTCAGGGGTGGCGACGCGATTCTCGGACCGACGCACGAGGAGATCTTCGCCACGGTCGCAACGGAACTCACCTCGTACAAGCAACTACCTCAACTGTGGTACCAGATCCAGACGAAGTTCCGCGACGAAGCGCGACCCAAATCGGGTCTGCTCCGCGTCCGGGAGTTCACCATGAAGGATTCCTACAGCTTCGACGTCGACGACGCCGGCCTCGATCAGCAATTCGACCGGCACTTCGCGGCGTACACGCGCATCTTCGAGAGGCTCGGAGTCACCGCCGTCGCAGTCGAAGCATCGTCGGGAGCGATGGGAGGCTCTGATTCGATCGAGTTCATCGTCCCGTCCCCGGCAGGCGAGGACGATATCGCCCACTGTCCTGCGTGCGGCTACGCCGCCAACGTCGAGCGAGCCTCCTCGACCATCCCGTCGTTCCACGACGAACCGGGACCGGACCAGCCAGAACGGTTCCCGACCCCGGGTGTGCACACCATTGTCGATCTCGAGGAGTTCGAGGGCGGCGCTTCCGCAGAGCGTCAGATCAAGACGTTGGTCTACGTGCTCGACGGCGAGCCAACGCTCGTGCTGCTGCGTGGCGACCACGAACTCCACGAACAGAAACTCCAGGACGGGACCGGAGCGATCGACATTCGACCCGGCCAACCCGATGAGATTCGGGAACTACTCGGGGCCGACGCCGGAAGCCTTGGGGCCGTTGGAGTAACGGGCCCCCGGATCCTCGCCGACCTGCAACTAGCCGATCGCTCGAACATGGTCACCGGCGCCAACCTCGACGACCATCACCTTCGTGGTGTCGACGTTGGTCGGGACATCGCCGTCACCGAATGGCTGGACCTGCGTACCGTGGCTGCGGGCGAGGGCTGCCCCCAATGCGGCGAGCCTCTCGAAGTGTTCCGCGGCATCGAAGCCGGACACATCTTCAAGCTCGGAACGAAGTTCTCCAAGGCACTCGGGGCAACGGTTCTCAATGCCGACGGAGTGCCGGTTCCGTTGGTGATGGGCTCGTACGGCATCGGGGTCGAGCGGAACATGGCTGCGGCAGTCGAGATGAATCACGATGACACCGGGATCATCTGGCCCGTGTCGATCGCTCCCTACGAAGTGGTCATCACCGCCGTGAAGGTCGACGACGAGGCCACGATGACCGTCGCCAATCGGCTCTACGACGATCTCAACGAGGCCGGTATCGACGTCCTCATCGATGACCGGAACGAGCGACCCGGAGTCAAGTTCAACGACGCCGAACTGATCGGTATCCCGTATCGCGTGACAGTGGGCCCGAGGGGTCTGGCAAGTGACATCGTGGAACTTGCAGATCGTTGCACGGGTGAGAAGTCGGAACTCCAAATCGAAGCCGCGGCCCAGGAGTTGGTACGAATCGTCACAAGGGCCCGGTAGATCAGTACTGCTCTACTCGCTACTGATCTACTGCGCTACTTCCATCGCGTCACAGTCGACCCTGGCCTATACTGCCGGTTGCAACCGGATGGAACCGTCGAGGTGGGCCTGGCCCGCCTCGTTGTGTGATGTGCGCTTTGAGGAGCACCGAACGTGGCCGATGTCGCCGAACAGATCTGGGGCCTTGTTGGCCCGTATGTTGCCGCAGAGGGCATTGAACTCGACGATGTCGAGGTCCTGGGCGGTGGCAAGCTTCTGCGCGTCGTCGTGGAGGCCGACGGGCCGATCGAGGTCGATCGACTCGCCGATCTGTCGCGCGGCATCGCCCGGTTGATCGAGAACGATGATCCGTTTCCGGGTGCCTACACCCTCGAGGTGACATCTCCCGGGCTCGAGCGAAAGCTCCGCAGGCCCGAGCAGTTCCGCAAGGCCGTCGGGAGCGACGTTCACATCAAGACATTCAACAAGATCGAGGACGAGAAGCATCATCGTGGTCGACTCATTTCGGTTGACGATGATGCGATCGTCGTGTCCATCGATGGCGACGAGCGTCGCATCGATATGACGGACGTCGCATCAGCGCGTACCGTGTTCGTTTGGGAAAAGGGCGCCAAGCCCGGTAAGAAGGCGTAGGAAGAGGCAGCGATGGACTACAACCTGTTGGACGCGTTGGAACTCCTGGAGCGTGAGAAAGGTGTCCCGGCGGACACGATCCTCGACGCGCTCGCGAATGCACTCGTCTCCGCCTACAAGCGCACCCCCGGCGCAGCGGAAGAAGCGCGCGTCACGATCGACCCGGAGACCGGGGAGATCCTCGTGTACGGCCAGGAACTCGACGAGGATGGAAACGTCGTTGAGGAATGGGCGGATACGCCCGATGACTTCGGACGGATCGCTGCTCAGACCGCCAAGCAGGTCATCATGCAGCGTCTTCGCGATGCGAAGCGCGAACAGGTCTTCGACATCTACGAAGGCCGCGAAGGCGATCTCATCACCGGGATCGTCCAGCAGTCCGATCACCGATACGCCATCCTCGATCTCGGCGATGCCGAGGCGATCATGCCGTCATCCGAGAGGATCCCGTACGAGCGTCTTGAGCGGGGAAACCGCGTCAAGGCATACATCCTCGAAGTACGCGGCGAGGGCAAGGGCCCGCAGATCGTGGTTTCACGTAGCCACCCGGAATTCATCAGATCGCTGTTCGAACTCGAGGTGCCGGAACTGGTCGATGGTGACGTGGAGATTCGCGTCATCGCCCGGGAACCGGGCCACCGCACCAAGATCGCCGTCGCGTCGAACGATCCGAACGTCGATCCCGTAGGGGCATGCGTTGGAGCAAGAGGCTCTCGCGTCCGGCAGGTCGTGAACGAACTCCGCGGAGAGAAGGTCGACATCGTTGAATGGCGTGACGATACGGAAGGCTTCATCGCTGAAGCGTTGAGTCCGGCCCGTGTCAAGGAAGTGCGTCTCGATGAGGACGAGCGGACCGCTGAGGTCGTTGTGCCGGATCATCAACTGTCACTGGCCATCGGCAAAGAAGGACAGAACGCCCGGCTCGCGGCGAGACTCTCCGGCTACCGGATCGATATCCGATCCGAGAGTCAGGATCTTGGCCTCGACCTTGAGGAAGACGAAGATCAAGGCACCGCTCCGGTCGAAACACCCGCTGAAGAGGCCGTCGTGAGTGAGAGCGCTGCACCGAACGCGGAACCGGCAATCGACACGCCGGACGATGCCGCCCCCGACGCCGATACTGAAGAACCACCCGCGCCGGCCGAGACGGATGAGACCGTCCCCGAGGCCGCCGCTGAGAACGAGAACAAGGAGAACTGAGTGGCGAAGCAACGGGTCTACGAACTCGCACGGGACCTTGGATTGGAGTCCAAGGCCGTGCTGGAGCGCGCTCAGGAGCTCGGAGTCGAGGTCAAGACGGCCTCGTCCGGCCTGGATGATGACTCGGCAGCGCTCGTCCGAATGTCCTACGAGGAGAGCGCGGCGGAGGAAGCTCCCGGCGATCAGCTACCAGCCGACGAAGCTCCCGGCGACGAGCTGCCGGCTGCCGGCCCCGACCCCGACGTCGAGGTCGAGATCGAGGTCGAGGAAGACCCCGAGGCTGTTGAGGACAAGGTTCTTCTCGTCGAAGCGGGCCTCACGACGCACGAGTTCGCGCGCATGATCCAGACCCGGACGGTGCTCATCGTCCAGGCACTCATGGAGATGGGCGAGATGATCCCTGCGGACGGGACGATCCCGGCTGATGCGATCGAAGCACTCGGCCACAAGTTCGGATACGACATCCTCGTCGCCGAGAGCGACGAGGAGTCCGTCGAAGAAGAGGCGAAGCCCACACATCACATCGTCGACTATGAAGATGATCCAGCAAGTCTGAAGCCACGACCCGCCGTCGTCACGGTCATGGGTCACGTAGACCACGGGAAGACCCAACTGCTCGACACGATCCGGTCAGAGAACGTCGTCGAAGGCGAGGCCGGCGGCATCACCCAGCACATCGGTGCATACCAGGCGACAACCGGGGGCAACCCGATCACCTTCATCGACACTCCCGGTCACGAAGCGTTCACTGCGCTCCGCGCTCGGGGGGCGAACGTCACCGACCTCGTCATCCTCGTCGTAGCGGCGAACGACGGTGTCATGCCTCAGACAGTTGAGGCCATTGATCACGCCCAGGCAGCGGAAGTTCCGATCATCGTCGCCATCAACAAGATGGACCTCGAGTCGGCAGATCCGTATGCCGTTCGGGGCGCACTCACACAACACGGCATCGTCGTTGAGGATCTCGGTGGTGATGTACCGGCCGTCGAAGTGTCGGCGCTCAAAGGCACCGGCGTTGACGATCTTCTTGAGATCGTTGGGCTCGTCGCGGAAGTGGAAGAGCTTTCGGCCAATCCGAACGCCCCTGCCGTCGGAACCGTCATCGAAGCCCAACTCGAAGTTGGACGCGGACCGGTAGCCACGCTCATCGTGCAGCGTGGAACCTTGAAGAAGGGGGACGCCCTTGCCTGCGGTACCGTATCCGGACGTGTGCGGGCCATGTTCGACGAGCGAGGCAATCAGCTGAAGAGCGCCGGTCCGAGTACCCCGGTTCTTGTATCGGGATGGGGTGACGTGCCGCTCGCGGGCGACATGTTCCAGGTCGTCAAGAACGAGCGCGCTGCGCGCAAGATGGCAGAGGCAGAGACCGCCAGGAAGCGGTCGGAGGAACTGACGGTACCGACCGCGACAGAGCGACTCACCCAGCTTCTCGAGACCCTGCGTACCTCCGAACACGCCGAGTTGCGGATCATCGTGAAGGCCGATGCTCACGGCTCGCTCGAAGCCATACGTGAGGCCGTCGGAAAGATCGGCCGTGAGGACGCTTCGGTGTCCGTCGTGCACGGCGCTGTCGGTGGCATCACGGCGAACGACGTCATGCTGGCAGAGGCATCTGAAGCGGTGATCTATGGATTCAACGCCCGGCCGGACGCGTCGGCGCGAAACGCAGCGAAAGAGGCCGGGATCGAGATCAGGACCTTCGCGATCATCTATGAGCTCCTCGATGACATCGAGTCGATGATGGTCGGCGAGCTCGCACCGGACGAAGTCGAGACCTTCCTCGGTGTCGCCGAGGTTCGCGCGACCTTCAGCGCACCGCGTTTCGGACTGGTCGCCGGTTGCTACGTCACAGAGGGAAGCATCAATCGCAACGCTCGCGCCCGTGTCGTGCGCGACGGCGTCGTCGTGCACGACGGGAGGATCTCCTCTCTGCGACGCTTCAAAGAGGACGTTCAGCACGTTCAGACCGGTTACGAGTGCGGTATCGGAATCGCGAACTTCCGGGATGTGAAGGATGGCGACACGATCGAGTCCTATGAGGTCAAGGAGATCGCCAGGACCTGATCCGCCGCCACCGAGGAGGCGCAGGATGCACGTCGGAGCTCTGCGGATCGAGTTGCGGATCCGAGATATGCGGTCGCTCAAGGAGAAACGCAAGGTGGTGAAGAGCATCATCGCCGATATCGGACGGGCCTACCCGGTCGCCGTAGCCGAGGTCGATCACCAGGATCTCTGGCAGCGTGCCGACCTGGGGGTTGCTGTGGTGTCGGGTTCACCGGGTCACGTCGACCGGATGTTGGCCGCCGTCCAGATCGACCTCGACCGTCGAACTGAGATCGAGATTCTCGGCGTCACCCGCTCGTACCTCGAAGAGGAGGACCGATGAGCCGTCCCGACAGTCCCCGCATGCGCAAGGTCAACGAACTACTCAAAGAGGTCATCGCGGATGCGGTGACGGATCTCAAGGATCCGGGCATCGGATTCGTCACGATCACGGGCGTCAACGCGTCACCCGACCTCCGGAACGCCTTCGCGTACTACTCCGTGCTCGGTTCCGACGAAGAAGTCGAGGCGTCCGGAGCAGCTCTCACCAGAGCCGCTCCGCACATCCAAGGTGTGGTCGGGCGTCAGGTTCACATGAAGTACACGCCGAAGCTGACGTTCCGGATCGACCCGTCGATCGGTGAGGGGATCAAGATCGATCGATTGCTTCATGAGCTCAAGGCCGAGGATGAGGGTCCCGATGCCTCCGACTGATCACGTGTGGCAGCAGGCGGTCGAGGAGATCGATCGCGCCCAACGGATCGGGATCGTCGGTCACGTGCGGCCCGACGGTGACGCGCTTGGCTCCATGATCGCCCTGGCTCTCGCCCTTCGCAACGCAGGGAAGGAAGCGGTCGCATCGTTCGGAGAGCCCTTCGTGCTGGGGGACGAGTTCCGCTTCCTCGACCAGACCGTGCTCGTTCCACCATCCGAATTCCCCGATGATCTGGATCTAGCGATCGTCTGCGACACGGGAGTCCTGGATCGCGTCGGCTCGGTGGGATCCGCTATCCAGAGCGCCGATCGAGTTCTTGTGATCGACCATCACGTCACACCGGGGACGATCGGCGACGTTCGCGTGGTCGATCCGCAGGCCGCCGCCACGACGCAACTCGTGTTCGAGTTGCTGCAACGTCTTGGATGGGAGATCAGCAGGCCGATCGCCGAGGCGCTCTACACCGGACTTGTCACCGACACCGGCCGCTTCCAATACTCATCCACGAGTCCCGCTGTGCACCGCATGGCGGCCGATCTCCTGGCCGCCGGGGTTGAACCTGCGCCGATAGGTCAGCAGCTATACGAAGAAGCGCCGTTCGGCTATTTCGACGTCGTATCTCGCGTTCTCGGTCGGGCACGTCTCGAGGTGGAGGCTGGTCTTGTCTGGACGACGCTTCTGCGCGAGGACCTTCAGGAGGCCGGTATCCCATGGGAAGCCGCCGACGCGCTGATCGATCTGGTCCGTCTGGCACGAGAAGCAGGTGTCGCCTGTCTTCTGAAGGAGACGAAGCCCGGTGTATTGAAGGGGAGCCTCCGTTCCCGCGGCGAGGTCGACGTTGCCGAGATCGCGTCGGCGTTTGGGGGCGGAGGGCATCGGAACGCCGCGGGGTTCACCTCCGAACTGGGCGTCGATGACACGATCGACCGGATCGTCGGGCTTCTGACGTGAAACGGCCCGGCATCGGAGACGGGTTCCTGCTCGTCGACAAGGAGCAGGGCTGGACCAGTCATGATGTCGTGGCGAAGGTGCGCCACCTCGTGGGAGGGAAGGTCGGCCACGCCGGAACGCTCGATCCGATGGCTACGGGTCTCCTCGTCCTCGGCCTGGGCCGAAGCACCCGGCTTCTCCGGTTCGTACAGGGTTTCGAGAAGGAGTACCAGGCGACGGCCCTGTTCGGAGTTGCGACTGATTCGCTCGATGCAGATGGGGCCGTCCTCGATCGCTCTCCGCTCCCGGTTGACTCGGCGCAGTTGGAAGCGGCGGGTGAGCGGTTCCGCGGCTCGATCCTTCAGATTCCCCCGATGGTGTCGGCGAGGAAGGTCGAGGGGAAACGCCTCTACGAACTGGCACGAGCCGGTGAGGTCGTCGAGCGCGAGGCTCGGCCGGTCGAGATCTACTCGCTCGTGTTCACCGATCTGGCACCGTCCGACTACCCGGAAGTCTCGTTCGATGTCGTCTGCAGCACCGGCACGTATGTGCGGACGCTTGCCGACGATCTCGCAAGAGCACTCGGCGGTCGGGCCCATCTCACGCGGCTCAGGAGGGTCAGGAACGGGACCCTGAGTGTCTCTGATGCCGTGACCGTCGACCGGATCGAGACGGCCGTGGCGGATGGATCCATCGGATCCCTGGTGATCGATCCTGCCACGGCTCTCTCAGATATCCCCGGCATCGAGGTCGAGCCTTCCTACATCCCGGGGATCCGCAACGGCGTGGCCATCCCCGCGGCCATCCTCCTGGATGGTTACGACGGGGTGGGCGAAGGGCTTGTTCGGCTGCTTGCGGACGGCGTGTTACTCGGTGTCTACCGCATCGATGGGGCCACGGCGAAGCCGGAGGTCGTCACCGCATGATCACCTACCAGGGCGATCCCTCAGCATGGGACGCACCTCCCGATGGCTCGGCGATCGCTATCGGTGTGTTCGACGGTGTGCACCTCGGTCACCGACAGGTCCTCGAATCGCTCGGAGACGTCGACGCGAATCTCGCCAGAGTCGCGATGACATTCGGCACACATCCCGCGAGCCTGCTATCGCCGGACGGCGCCCCGTCACGCTTGAGCACGCTGAACCGTCGCTTCGACCTGTTCGAAGATGCGGGCATCGACCGCATCGCCGTGCTGGGATTCGACGAAGAGATGCGAACCATGACACCGGAGGATTTCGTTCGCCGGTTCCTGGTCGAAGGCCTGAACGCACGATTCGTGGTTGTCGGTGTCGGATTCCGATTCGGCCAAGGCGCCGTCGGGACCGCCGAGATGCTCATCGATCTCGGGCGACGGTATGGATTCGAGGTCGAGGTGATCGACATCGCGTGCGACGACGGCACGGAGATTCGGTCGACCACCATCAGAGACGCTCTGACCGGTGGGGACGTTGAACGGGCGGCGATGATGCTCGGACGACCGTACGACATCGAAGGAATCGTCGTTGCCGGTGATGGGCGCGGAAGACAGATCGGGGTCGCTACCGCGAACGTGTCGTTCCCCGCGGTGCTCACTGTTCCTCGTCACGGCGTCTATGCCGTGATAGCGGTCGTCGACGGCATCGGCCACCCGGCGGTCGCCAATCTCGGTATCCGGCCCACCTTCGGTGGAGAGGATGAAGTCCTCGAGGTTCACATCCTCGACTTCGATCGAGATCTCTACGGAAGGCATCTCAGGATCGAATTCGTCGCCCGGATCCGCGACGAGATTCGATTCGATTCGGTCGACGATCTGCTCGTCCAGATCCACGACGACATGGCGTCCGCTTCGGAGAGACTGGTCGATCACACCTCTTGACGGTCGGTCGCCGCTCGTGCATCGTGGTGGCATCGCCCGCACTCCCCGGGATCGGATCCCACCGTGTCGGGTGTCCTCATGGCCGCTGGTTTCGCCATCGCATCGTTCCTTTCCGCCGCTTCAACGGACGCCACGCTCTCAACGTCGCCGGCGCCTGCGACCACCGACGCGATCAGCGAGTCCGTCGCACCCGGCGACGGACTCGGACTGGCGCCGGCCCCGACGTCGGGATCGGGACGAACTCCCGGACGGTCGCCGTTCGTGCCGATCGGTGGTGCGGGACTCGGAGGCGCGGTGCTTGCCGGCTCTGTTCTTGTCCGCCGCCGCGGTGGAGGATCGAGTCGCGACACCGACCCCCTCTTCGTATACGTTCCCGGCCACGGGGGAGATCCCGATGGTTTCGGGGACCTCGCCCACCGGATCGGTGTGGAACCGACCGATGTACGTGTCTTCGACTATCGGTGGGCGTGGGCATCGACCGATCCGGTCGGAGCATCCCACTGGGCACCAACCGCAAGTGCCGCCGATGCCCTCGGTGCGTACCTCGCGGCGCTCGACTCGGATGGAAGGCCGATCTACCTCGTCGGGCATAGCAAGGGAGGGGCGGTGATCACCGAAGTTGTCGCACGATGGGACGCCCGTCCGGAGACCGGTGTCGACAACGTGGTCGGTGCGACGATTCTCGA
>JAUXCV010000299.1 GCA_030618675.1 Acidimicrobiia bacterium
CTTTCCCTCTCCAGAGGCGATCGACGTGTGATCGATCCGCATCACCGTTCCCTCGAGAGCGGCGGTGCGCAACTCCCCAACGATCTCCGGTTCGGGGATGTCGATGACAACGGCCTCCGCGCCCTCGGGCAAGAGCACCCGCTCCAGCTTCACGATCGCCCGATCAAGAGCATCACCTCCTGAACCCGCCGACTGCACTGCCTTGCCGGATGCGAGGATGCCGAGCGCCTCGGGGGCCGTGAGACGGAGCGGGCGGGAGAAATACTCGGCCATCTCGATGACGATCTCGTCGTCGTCGATCGAAGCATCCATGAGATCCCCGGGGCCGTAGCCGGGAAGACCGCAGACGAACACGGTATTGAGGTCTCGGATGAGGTCGCGCCGCGTGTAACCGAAACGTTCGCACACCTCGTCCACCGACGATGCGGGGTTCGCTATCACCCAGGGAAGCATGGCCAGCAGGCGGTTGATCCGTCCGGCGGTCTTCGGCGAGTTCGTCATCCCGCCTCCACGTATGAAACGAAGCGTCGGCGCAGTTCCAAGGGTGCCGTGAGTTCCGCCCGGTCCTCGAATCCGACGAGCCAACCGAGGAACGCCGCCGGCGCAGCGACATCGATCTCAGCCTCGATCGATCCGTCGTCCCGTCGGTCGATGGTGGCCCGCGATCCGAGTTCGCGTTCTGCGATCCATGCGACCTCTTCGTCGAAAACGACCGTTGCGATCTCCGTTCCATCCCCCGCATCCCATGGATGGTGCAGCACCTCATCGGCAGGGTTGAGATCGTCCGGCGGTTCGAACGCTCCCGGGCGATCTCCCGGCACCAGGTTTGAGGCTCGATCGAGCCGGTAGACCTTCGTCTCGTCTGCGTTCGCCCCCGATCCAACCAGGTACCAGTGCCCGCGGCGATGAACGAGTCCGTACGGCCGTATCCGTCGGGTCCGTTCCCTATACGCGAACGTCAACAGGCGCCGCTCCGAGACGGCACGGAACGCTTCCGCCACGGTGTCCGCACGCTCGCCGAGGTCCGCTCCAAGCTGCGTGCCTTCGAGACTCCCGACGGCGCCGCCGAGTTTCATGAGCGCCTCCTGGCCCGAGGGGCGACCACCGAAACCGACTGCCTGCACGGCGAGGGAAAGGGCGGCTCTCTCCTCATCTGTGAGATCGGGATCCTGGAGTGCGTATCGATCGTCGTGCACGACATATCCGAACTCGACTTCGAAGACGTCGGTTGCTTCACGCTCGATCGGGATTCCGAGGCGGCGCAGGAGATCCTTGTCGCGTTCGAATGTTCGGTGGAACGCCGAGTCATTGTCGCGGTCGTAGCCGGCAACCGTGTGCCGGATCTCATCGGCCGTCACCGGACGGTCGACCGTCAGGAGATAGGCCAGCAGGTTGAGAATTCGCTCAATGACTCTCTGCATCAACCGCGACGCTACAACGAGGCGATCAGTTTTTCGACCCTTTCGTCGACCGCGCGAAAGGGATCCTTGCATACGATGGTCCGCTGGGCCTGATCGTTGAGCTTCAAGTGAACCCAATCCACCGTGAAGTCTCGCTGCTTGAGCTTCGCCGCTTTGATGAAATCACCGCGTAGGCGAGCGCGCGTGGTCGAAGGAGGAGCGGTCTTCGCTGCCTCGATCTGCTCGTCGATAACCACCCGATCCATCAAACCGCGGCGTTCGAGGATGTAGTAGAGACCCCGACTCCGGTTCACGTCGTGGTACGCGAGATCGATCATGGACATTCTCGGAGACGAAAGCGCCAGATCATGTCTGGCTCCGTAACGATCGAGCAGATGCAGCTTCGCCACCCAATCCACCTCCCGCAACAGCGTCATCGGATCCTTCTCGAGACCCGTGAGCAAGTGCTCCCACATCCGGATCGCCCGGTCGATCTCGGGCGGGAAACCTCGCGTTCGCGCGTACCGCAGCGTCCGGTCGAGGTACTCCCATTGCATGTCGAGGGCGGAAAGCTCTCGTCCGTTCGCGAGCCGCACGGGTCGGCGGCAGGTCCTGTCGCGTGCGATCTCCCGGATGGCCCGGATGGGATTCTCGAGGGTCATGTCACGGAATATGACGTCGTCCTCCAACATCTGGAGGAGAGCGGCGGTGGTTCCCACCTTCGCGTACGTCACATACTCCGACATGTTCGAGTCACCGGCGATCACGTGCAGTCTGCGATATCGCTCGGCGTCGGCGTGAGGCTCATCTCGAGTGTTGATGATCGGCCGGCTCCGCGTCGTGGCAGACGAACTGCCCTCCCAGATGTGCTCGGCCCGCTGGGCGATCGAGTACACGGTCCCTTGCGCCGTCTGAAGCACCTTCCCTGCTCCTGCGAATATCTGCCGACTGATGAAGAACGGGATCAACGTGTCGATGGTCCGCTGGAAGTCATCCTGACGCCCGACCAGATAGTTCTCGTGACATCCATAGGAGTTCCCCGCGGAGTCGGTGTTGTTCTTGAAAAGGTAGACGTCCCCTCGGATGCCCTCATCGGCCAGACGTTCCTCCGCCGACTCGACGAGTCCTTCCAGGATGCGTTCCCCCGCCTTGTCGTGGGCGATGAGGTCCGATAGCGAGTCACACTCGGGTGTCGCGTACTCCGGGTGGCTGCCGACGTCGAGATAGAGACGGGCGCCGTTCTCGAGGAACACGTTCGATGAACGGCCCCACGACACGACCCGTCGGAACAGATAGCGCGCCACCTCGTCCGGTGACAGACGGCGCTGGCCGCGAAACGTGCAGGTCACCCCGTACTCGTTCTCGATGCCGAAGATGCGTCGCTCCACATGGTC
>JAUXCV010000011.1 GCA_030618675.1 Acidimicrobiia bacterium
CCGAGGCCGGATCCCGGCATCGACCGTGCCGAAGCCGATCGATAGAACCGATCGAACACGTGATCGAGATCTGCCTCGTCGATTCCCGGGCCGTGGTCCCGAACGGAGACGCGTCCGTCGGCCACGGTGACCTCGATCTCCCCACCGTCAGCGCCCCACTTCAGAGCGTTGTCAAGGAGATTGTCGATCGCTCGGGCCAGGGCGACCGCTCGACCCTGCACGGGGCTTCTTTCCGAGGAAACATCGATGCGAAGGCTGGTTCGCCGTATGGCTCGCTCGACGGACCGCTCGACGATGTCGTCGAGGGACAACTCCTCGATCGGCTCCTCGGTGTATCGATCGGACGCGACATCCACCACCTCGCCAACGAGAACTGAGAGGTCCTTCACTTCCGCTTCAGCGGCCGCGATCAGTTCGGACCGCTGGTCGTCGCTCAGGTTCTTCGTCCGGCCGAGGAGTTCGATGTTGGTGCGAAGCGCCGTGAGCGGAGTACGTAGTTCGTGCCCGGCATCACGAACGAGTCGCTGTTGTTGAGTCCGGCTCTCTTCGAGAGCGGACAACATGGCGTTGAAGTTGCGGGCAAGTCGACCAACTTCGTCGTTCGTCCCAACTTCGATCCTGGCCGCCAGGTCCTGCGTCTCTGCCACGTGCTCCGCGGCTTCGGCCAGATCATCGATGGGCTTGAGGGCGCTACGCGCTACAAGCAACCCGGCCCCGGCGGCGAGAAGGACTCCGACCAGTCCGATGAAGGAGAGAGCGATCGCGAGGCCCGCGAGTGTGGCGTCCACCTCAGTAAGCGGCCTTGCCATCTGGACGAGACCGAGCGGGTCGGATATGAAGGTGATCATTCGCACGTGGACGCCGTCGACGTCTTCGTCGGAGAGAACCGCCAGGTTCAGTTCAACGTCCACCTCGGTGATCGGAAGGAACGCCTGCCCTTCAGGAATCAAGATCTCCCCGGACGGCAGAATCACCTGGTAGTAAACGGTGTCGAACGACGGTCCCCTACCACCGAGGAGACCAATCGGCGGACGCATTGCCCCTTCCGAGCCCACGATGCCGTGAGGATCGTCGGCAAGGGCCTGAATGACCAATGCCCGCTCTACCAGGCTCTCATCGATCTCCGACCGGAGCTCCCGGCGCGCCAGGAGGAACGCCGCCGCCGACACGAGCACCACTGCGACGGCCACCGCCACTGCCGCCATGAGAACGATCCTGGTCCTGAGCTTCACGAGAACTCCTCGCTCCGCACTACGACTCGTCGCGCAGCGTGTAGCCGACGCCTCGAACGGTGTGAATCAATCGGGATCGACCTGCATCTTCGGTCTTCCTTCTGAGGTATCCGACGTACACGTCGAGCGAGTTGGAGGAGGTCTCGAAGTCGAAACCCCAAACCTCGCGATAGATCTGATCGCGTGTGGCCACACGTCCGCCGGTCCGGAGAAGAACTTCGAGCAGATCGAATTCGGTCTTCGTGAGAAGGATGGACTCACCGGATCGCGTCACAGATCGAGTGCCGAGATTCATCTCGAGATCTGCGAACGACAGAACCTCCGAGACGTCGCCGGCCGATCGTCGAAGAAGAGCACGAATCCGTGCGAGCAGTTCCTCAAGAGCGAAAGGTTTCGCCAGGTAGTCGTCGGCTCCTGCGTCGAGTCCATCCACACGGTCAGAGACTTCGGTGAGTGCCGTGAGCATCAGCACCGGAGTCTCATCGCCTTTCGCTCTGAGTCGCCGGCACATCTCGAGACCATCGACAAACGGCATCATGACATCAAGCACGATCACGTCGGGTGGGCGCTCGGTGATCGCTTCGAGACCACGCCCACCGTCGGTCGCTGTAGCGACGTCGTACCCCTCGTATGACAGAGCACGCGTCAACGCAGCCCGAACGTCCGGGTCGTCTTCAACAATGAGTACCTTGGCCATCTCCATGGGCACAAAGATAAGCCGGATGTCTGAGAACGGGGTGAATCGAGGCTAAGAGAGAAGTGAGAGTGTGCTCGAGTAGCCGAGTAGCCGAGTCGGCCGGGAACCCCGAACCACCAACCGATCGGGGATTGCCCTCTCCTCTACTCAGCTACTCCGCTACTCCGCTACTCATTCCTTCTCAGCAACTTCTTAGCTGCCACTCAGACGTGACACAGGTTTGTCTGATTGACTTGCGGTCAGAACTTGAGATGTTCCAAATCGATTGGAGATTGAAATGAGACGCACCATCATCATTCCGTTGCTGCTTGCCTTCGGCTTGTTCGCCGCTGCGTGCAGCGGCACCGACTCGGATGCGGGCGTCGCTTCGCTCGAAAGCGACACCCAGAGCGAGCAAACGCAGGAAGCCGATTCCGATTCGGTCTCGCAGGAAGAAGCCGTGATGGCATTCACAGTCTGTCTGCGCGATGAAGGACTGGACGTCGACGACCCGATCGTCGACGATCAGGGCAATCTACGTCCCCCACGTATCCGCGACATCGAGAGTGTCGACCACGAGGTCGCCGAAGTCGCGTTCGAATCGTGCGGCGAGTATCTCGAAGATGTGACG
The DNA here is from genome assembly GCA_030618675.1 of Acidimicrobiia bacterium. Classification (GTDB taxonomy): domain Bacteria; phylum Actinomycetota; class Acidimicrobiia; order Spongiisociales; family UBA5794; genus JAHEEL01. Next base: position 2,540 of record JAUXCV010000011.1, read on the forward strand.
TTCGGCCTCGAGTCGGAGGATCGAACCGAACGAGAAGACGAACTCCTCGCTTTCGCTGCGTGTGTCCGCGAGAACGGCTACGACATGCCCGACCCGGATTTCTCCACACCCCGAACACCGGGACAGGGCGGCGGCGGACCGTTCGGAGGTCTCGATAGAGAAGATCCTGCGTTCCAAACTGCCCTCGCCGCATGCAGTGACATCTTCGGTGCGGGTGCTCCGATCCCCGGAACCGGTGGCGGAGGACAGGGCTGATGTCCGACGAGGAGAGCCAGAACCCAAGCGAAGCTGTTGGCCCGGAGCCGGCGGAAGAGCCTCTCACCAACGATTCGATCGAGCCGTCTGCGAAGCCCTGGTGGCGCCGCGCCTCAACCTGGATCGTCGGTGTGGCGGTCATCATCGCCGGCGCTGCCGGCGCCTGGCTGGTCATGGGGAACGATTCATCGACGACCACCAGCACCGTGGCGGCACTGAAGTTCGCCGAAGTAGAACGAACGGCGCTCGAAGACGTCACTACGCTCGACGGAACCCTCGGCTTCGTCGCCGGCGATCCGCTCGTGTACGCCGGTTCACCGGACGGGATCGTCACGATCACCGCAGGTGCGCCGGGGACTATCACATCACTGACCGATGAGGGGACGACCGTAGAAGAAGGCGAGATCCTCTATACGAGGGATGAACAGCCGGTGATCGTGTTCTACGGTGAGATCCCTGCCTATCGGACGCTCAACACACGTACGACCGACGGCACCGACGTCCTCCAACTCGAAGAGGCCCTCACGCGCCTCGGTTACAACGAGGATGAGGACTTCGATCTGGACGGAGACTTCACGTACTCAACGAAAGAGGCCATTGACGTGCTTCAGGAGGATCTCGGCATCGACGAGACGGGCGCTCTCCAATACGGATCGTACGTCTTCGTCGACGGTCCCATCTTCGTAGCCGAAACGCTGATCGACATCGGATCATCGGTCAATACCGGAACCCCCGTCATCGCCACGTCCACCGTACCGGGGGGAACGGTCACCACCGTCGCAAGTGAGGGGGACCTGCTCGACCACGGAGACACGCTGTTCGTCGTCGAGGGAGACCCCGTGACTCTGTTCGTCACCGACGTTCCGTTCTACAGAACGCTCGCTATCGATTCAGTAGGCGACGACGTTCGCGTCCTCGAGGAAGCCCTCGCGATCTTCGGATTCGACGCCGATGGGGCACTCGTCGTAGACGATGTCTTCGACGAGGCGAGCGCGGACGCACTCGTCGCATGGCAAGCCTCCATCGGCGCTCCGGTTGATGGCGTTCTCAATATCGGCGAGATCATGGTCACCGAAGACCCCATCCGCATCGCAGCTTCCCATATCAGCATCGGGAGCAACGTCACCCCCGGAACGCCGATCTACACGCCGTCGACGTCGACGTCGGTCGTTTCGGTACGGCTACCGGCGGACGATCAAGAACTCATCGTTGCCGGCGATTCCGTCACGGTTGTGATGCCGAACGGTGACGACGAACCGGCATCTGTTACGACGGTTGGGAATATCGCGATCCGCAGCCAGGAATTCGGAACGTACTTCGAGGTTGAGATCACCCTCGATCGTCAGGGCGCAGCCACAGGCCTCGACGAGGCTCCGGTCGACGTCGAAGCGATCAACGATCGAGTAGAGGGTGTTCTCGTCGTTCCCGTCACCGCACTGCTGGCTCTGGGCGAGGGTGGTTACGCCGTCCAGATCGACGCGGGCAACGGCCAGACCCGCCTCATCGGCGTCGAGGCCGGCATGTACGCAGACGGTTCGGTGGAGGTCACCTCAAGCGAACTCGAACCCGGCATGAAGGTCGTCATTCCATGAGTCCCGCTGCATCACTATCGGCACCCGCGACAGCGGCGCCGGCCGACGAGCGCACGGTGCTCGCCCTCTCGAATGTGACGAAAACCTATCCCGGCACCCCGCCGGTGCACGCCATTCGTGGCGTTGATCTCGACATCCGATCGGGCGAGTTGGTGGCCATCGTAGGACCCTCAGGATCGGGCAAGTCGACACTGCTGCACGTGATCGGCACGCTCGATCGCGCGACGTCGGGAACGGTCTCGGTCGCCGGATACGACGTTGACGATCTCAACGACAAACAACTCTCATCACTACGTTCCCGGCACATCGGGTTCGTGTTCCAGCAGTTCTTCCTCCTCGCCGGAGAGACGGCACTGGACAACGTGGCCGATGGGCTCCTCTACACCGGCATGCCCTTGAGCCGCCGGAGAGTCCTGGCGGAGCACGCCCTGGACCAGGTGGGACTGGCCCACCGGACGAGCCACGAGGCGACCAAGCTCTCCGGAGGTGAACGACAGCGCGTCGCGATCGCCCGGGCGCTGATCGGATCACCCGACATCATCCTTGCAGACGAGCCGACCGGCAACCTCGACAGCAAGTCCGGCGAAGACGTCGTCCGCCTTATCGAAAGTCTCAACGCGGACGGCACAACGATCGTCGTCATCACCCACGACCACCAGATCGCATCCCGTTTCCCGCGCCGGGTCTCTCTTCTCGACGGTGAGATCGTCGAGGACATCCGGATCGCCGTGTCGGGAGACCCGCGATGAAAGCTTCCCTCGAACCATCTCGTCTCGCTCCCGCCGACATGATGAGGGCTTCTCTCATCGGTCTGAGAACCCGCCGTCTGCGCTCGATTCTCTCGGGCCTGGGAATCGTTATCGGTATCGCGGCGATGGTCGGGGTCCTCGGCCTGTCTGAATCCTCCAAGTCAGAGCTTCTCGCGCAGCTTGACCAGTTGGGGACGAACATGCTGCGAATCGAAGCCGGTTCCGGAATCGGGATCGGGACCGGTGAGCTCCCTGAAGATTCAACCGTGATGGTCTCGCGCGTCGGTCCCGTCGAACAGGTCGCTTCGATCAGTGAGACGGGAGCGAGCGTGTACCGCACCGACCTCGTCCCAGAAGGACAGACCGGAGGTATCACGGTCAAGGCCGTTGACGCCAATCTGCTCGCAACGCTGCAGGGCCGGATGGAATCCGGGATCTTCCTCGATGAAGCGGCCACCGATCTTCCGGTCGTGGTGCTCGGTGCCGTCGCTGCCGAACGACTCGGAGTGACCGATGGCGCCGGCGGCACCGTCGTGTGGCTCGGGGATGACTGGTTCTCCGTCGTAGGCGTCATGGATACGCTCGATCTCTCCCCTGATCTTGATCGAGCCGCCCTTGTGAGCTACTCCACGGCCGACGAATTCCTTGATCACGGCGGCGTGCCCAGCACGATCTACGTCAGAAGCGATCCGGACAACATCGATGTCGTCCGCTCGGTGCTGCCGGCGACGGTCAACCCGGAGAGTCCCGACGAAGTCGAGGTGACCCGACCGTCCGACGCACTCGAGGCGAAAGAGGCCGCAGACCAGGCGTTCACGAATCTCCTCCTCGGCCTCGGTGCCGTGGCTCTCCTCGTCGGTGGTGTCGGGATCGCGAACGTGATGGTGATCTCCGTGCTCGAACGACGTGGCGAGATCGGACTCCGTCGTGCCCTCGGCGCGACCAAAGGCCACATCTCGATCCAGTTCCTCGGCGAGTCCCTCATCCTCGCGACGCTCGGCGGACTCGGCGGCGTTGCTCTCGGTGGCGCGGTCACAGCGGTATACGCGTGGTCGCAGGGTTGGGACGTTCTGATCCCGACCGTTGCGATCGTCGGAGGGATGGCCGCCGCGCTCATCATCGGTGTGATCGCAGGTCTCTACCCGGCGATGCGTGCAGCACGCGTCAGCCCCACTGAAGCGCTCCGGACGCTGTAGGGTGCCGCCCCGTGACTTGGAGTATCGAGGACCGGACCGTCGTCATCACCGGTGGCAACTCGGGGATCGGCTTCGCTACCGCCACCGAACTCGCCCGCCGGGGCGCCAACGTGGTGCTGACGGCCAGAAACCTGGAAAAGGGAAGAGCCGCGGCTGATCGAGTCGAAGCCGAGACCGGCAGGCCCGCCACGCCCATGGTCCTGGATCTCGCATCGTTCGCCTCGATACGATCGTTCGTCGATGAACTGACAGCAACAGATGGGCGTGCCGATGTTCTCGTGAACAACGCCGGGGTCTACATGGGTTCGAGACGCCTCACCGCCGACGGCTACGAGTGGACGATGGGTGTCAACCACCTCGGTCCGTTCCTGCTCACCTGCCTGTTGGCCTCCGACCCGGCGACCCTCCCCGACCGCATCATCAACGTCGCCTCCGAGATGCACCGCAGTGCGAAACGCGACCTCGCATTCAGCGAATTGGCGCCGGGCGGCCGCTACGGCGGATCGGAGGCGTACGCCCGATCGAAACTGGCCAACATCCTCTTCACGCGGGAACTTGCACGACGTCTCGAAGGGACGAACAGCACCACGTTCTCGCTCCATCCCGGAGTCGTCTCCACGCGCATCGCACAGGACGGCGACAGCAGGTTCGTTTCCCTCCTGTGGAAGGCCGGTTCCCGGTGGATGCGCACGCCGGAGGAAGGCGCCGCCACCTCCGTCTACCTCGCGACCGAACCCGGCATCGAGCAACACACGGGTGGCTACTTCACGGATGAACGCCTCATCGAACCAAACTCCGCAGCGCTCCACGATGAAACGGCCGTCCGACTCTGGGATGAGAGCGCGTCCGCTACCGGCTGCCTCACCCCCTGAAGCGGCGGTACTGTACGTCCCCATGACCGAGACCAATGGGGCCACGCCTGAAGACCCTGCGATTCCGCAGAGATCCGGGCAACCGGTTTGGAAACGGCTGCTCCGGGCCGGCGTTACGTTCCTCTTCCTCGTTCTCGTGTTCGGGTTCGTGCTCCCGAAGCTCACCGACTACCAGGCCGTCGCCGACCACATCGGCGATATCAACCCGATTCAGTGGCTGCTCCTCGGTGTCTTCGCCGGGTGGTTCCTCGTTGCATACGTGTTCGTCTTCCTGTCAACGGTGCCCGGTCTGCGTTTCCGCGAGGGATTCGTCGTGCAGACGACCGCGACCGCTATCAACAACTCTCTCCCTGCAGGTGGCGCCATCGCACTGCCTGTCACTTACACGCAGTTCCTCTCGTGGGGCTTCACTCCAGAGGCGGTAACCGCCGGATTGCTCACCGCGGGAGTGTGGGACCAACTAGCGCGGCTCGCTCTCCCGGTCATCGGCGTCGCGGCGATCGCCGTCATGGGTGATGCACTCTGGTGGATGTGGCTCGTATCCCTGGGAGGCATCGTTGTCGTCGCTGGAGCGATCTGGCTCATCTCCCTCGTCCTGCGCTCGGAGACGGCCGCGGTCGCCCTCGGCAATCGGCTCGACAGAATCGTCAACTGGGGGCTCCGCAAGATCAAGCGCGATCCGATCGATGTGGTCGCAGCGACGCTCACGTTCCGAGACAACGTCCGTCACGTCGCCCAGTACCGATGGAAATGGGTGACCGCGGCGACCATTGCGAACCATGCATCGATGGCGGCGCTCTTCATCGTGGCCCTGCGAGCCGTCGGAGTGTCCAGCGAGCAAGTCTCGTTGCCGTGGCTCCTCCTGGCGTTCTCACTCGGACGGCTGCTGGTCATGATCCCCGTGAGCCCGGGTGGTCTCGGGTTGGTTGATCTCGGCTTCATCGGACTGGTCTCGCTCGGGTGGGGCGCAGGCGCAGATCCCGACCTCATCTCGGCCGGTGTGCTGCTCTACCGGGCGCTGTCGTTCCTTCCACCGATCTTGATCGGACTCGGGTCATGGGTCTTCTGGAGGGTGAATCGCAGTTGGCGCCGGGACTGGCACGTGGAGCGTCGCGGCGAGGTCGCACAAACCTGAACCGAACGCGGGTTCGTCCCCTTCTTCGTTCTGTGGGCTGTCGGCACCATATAGGACGCTACCGACCCTGGGTACGCGGCGTTCTTCGTTCTGTGGGCTGTCGGCACCATATAGGACGCTACCAACCCTGGGTACGCGGCGTTGGGGCTAGAAGATGGTGGCGATCAGGATCGAGACGCCTTGCTGCAGCAGAATCCAGACCAGCCAACCACCGAACGCTGTGCCGATGGCGCGCCCTGTGGAGAAGTCGAGACCCTCGCGGATCGCGATCACGGACGCGACCAGCACCCAAACGGCGGCAACCGGTCCGAGGAACGGGATCACACCAATGACCCGCGGCACTTGAGCGAATCCGAGGACGCGCAGCATCTCACCAACGTCGGTCGTGCCCTTGAAGACCTTCGTGCCGATCACGGACGTGGTGACGGCCCAGACGAACCAGCCGATGACCGCCAGGAGGATCCCAACACCGACCATGACGAAGATGCCGCCCTCTCTCGGCACCGGAAAGTCACCGATCCCCATCCAGGCGCGGATCGAGTTCCAGACGTCCCCGCCGAACACGTCCTGCGTGTTCTCGTGTCCAATCCAGGAACCAATAGCGGCGAGTCCGTTCGCCACCACGACGACGAAGAAAGCCTGTCGGGTCAGGCTCGTCTCATATTCCACGCGGTTGTAGAACTCAAGGTCCAGCGCACCGGCGCGAATCATGTTGCGGATCACGAGAATCCTCCCGGGGTGGCGCCAACGATAGAGGCGTCAGCGGTTCTCCATCCATCGTCGCAGGGCCGCACCGATCTCATCGGGCGAATCCTCCTGGATGAAGTGCGTTCCCGTGACGCTCACCTCGGTCTGGTTCGGCCAACCCCGACAGAATTCGCGTGGCGAACCCACGAGGATCGCTCCCGGATTCGCATCGATGAAGAGTTTCGGCACATCGCTCGTCGAGAGCCACCGACCGTAGTCGTCGACGATGGCTGCGACGTCCTCCGGTTCCCCATCGATCGGGATCTCTCGTGGCCATGTCAGCGTGGGTCTGCGATCCTCTCCGGGACTCAAGAACGGCCGGAGGTACTCGCCCATCTCTTCATCGCTCAGTTCTCGGATGATGGAGGCAGGCAGGATCCGTTCCACGAAGACGTTCTTCTCAAGCACGATCTCCTCACCAGAGGCAGATCTCATCGCCTGGAAGATGGGTCGGGAAGACTCCGGCCAGTCGTTCCAACTCACGGGACGCACGATCGCCTCCATGTAGGCGATACCGGCAACCGCGTCACGGTGACGATTCGCCCAGTCGAACCCCAGGGCCGACCCCCAGTCGTGAACGACGAACGTCACAGCGTCCTCGACACCGATCGCGTCGAGAAGAGCATCGAGATAGCGACGATGATCGACGAAGCGATACTCAAGGCCCGGGACCTTCTCCGAGTCGCCCATGCCGATCAGATCCGGAGCGATGCACCGTCCCAAGCCCACGACATGGGGGATCACGTTCCTCCACAGATACGACGACGTTGGGTTGCCGTGAAGGAAGACGATCGGATCACCCTCCCCCGCTTCGACGTACGCCATCTCCGAGCCGAGGACTTCAATGCGGCGCTTCTCCATGTGCCTCCTCCAGCACGGAGGCTAGGCGACGGAGGACCGCGTTAGCATCGTCGTTCGTGACCGTTCCCAAGATCATCCGCCGATCCCTCCTTGCCGGCACCCAAGGCATCTCCGGCCCGACGGTCGTTATCGATACTTTCCGCGCCTTCACGACGGCGGCATTTCTGCTCGACCGAGGCGTGGATCGGATCGTGCTCACCGAATCCCTCGACGAGGCTCGATCGCGATCACAGTCGATCGCCGAGTCGATCCTGTGCGGAGAGGACAACAGCCTCCGCCCCGATGACTTCGGCCTCGGCAACTCGCCGACCGAGGTCGAATGCTCCCCCGAACTCGATGGTCGAGTCGTCGTCATGCGTACTTCGGCCGGAACCCGCAGCGTCGTCAATGCTCTCAGATCCGGAGGAGATCCCGTCTACGCGGCCGGTCTGGTTGTCGCTCAGGCAACCGTCTCGGCCCTTCGCAATCGCACGCAGGTCGTGATCGTCGCGTCGGGACTCAGCGGTGTCACCGTGGCAGATGAAGACGAGGAGACCGCTGATCTCATCTCCGACAGACTCGGCGGCCTTTCCGACGACCCCGCTCGTCTCGCACGGATCCGATCTGGCACCGGAGCCGAGCGCCTCCGAACGACACCCTGGATCGATCCGGGAGATCTTGAGCGATGCCTGGCCGTTGACCGATTCGCTTTCGCAATGAGAGCGGGCCTCGAAGGCGACGTGGTAGTTCTGCGCCGTGAGGACATGTGAGCAGACAGCAAACAGCAGACAGGCAACAGACAACAGACAACAGACAACAGCAAGAAGAAGGACACTTCACCGGATACCAGATACCGATACGGACCACTACGGGATACGGACTACACGGCGGCCCTCAGGTGCCGGGGACTTCTTTCGGTCTGAAGAAGACCATGATCTGGGCGGATGCTGCCGCTATGCCGCCGGCGACGAGCGCCGCTCCGACCCATCCGTTGAGCAGATCTTCGATGCCGAGCGCGGCGTCGATCGAGAAGGCTCCGGGGCCACCGATCGCGATTGCCGCGCCGACGGCGCCGAGCACCAGGACATACTCCCAGCCCTCGTCTGGTCGCGCCGTCACCCAGAAACCGACGGAGCGATGCACGGTCCAGAAAGCAACGACCATGACCGCCACGAGGCCGGTCGCTGCGAGAGATGTGACGAGGCCAACGATCAACAGGATCCCGACCCCGATCTCGGTGGCGGTCGACGCGATCCACTGCAGTTGGGGAGATCGGAATCCGATGCTCCCGAACCAGTTCGATGTCTTGGTTCGCCCACGGGCGTGCTTGATGCCGTGGGCCAGCATGACCCCTCCAGCCACCACCCGCAGCAGAGCTTGGGTCCAGTCATAAGTCTCAATCATCGTTGCTCTCCTGTGCAGTCCCGCAATGGCGAGTCAACCCATCGTGGTGGTGTGCGTCGGTTGAACGACGATGACGATGCGCTCATCAGCCGGCTGGTGCCACGGGTATTGGTCAAGGCCGAGGTACTTGCTCGCCATCGAGTTGATGAACGCGAGGTCGCCGTCGTCTTCGACATCCACAACGACGCCGCGAATCTCCAGATACCGATACGGGTCGTCGGGGTCGAGAATCGAGAGGGAGACCCGTCGATCCGTGCGTGTGTTCCGGTACTTCTGGCGCGTCGTTGTCTGGGAGAACCGGATCCGGGACCCGTCCCAGCCGAACCAAACAGGGTTGTTCTGAGGTTCACCGTTCGGGCCGATCGTTGCAACCGACGCGAACGCTTGCTTGTCGAGGATGTCCGCGTGTGAGTCCGGGATGAGCATTTCGTTCCTTTCGCTACACGTGGAGAACACCGACCGACCCGTTTCTTGTTCCCGCATTGAGCGATGAGCGAACAGCGAAGTGTCCGGTACGGGATACGGGATACGGGATACCGGATACTGACTACTGACTACCGGTCCCCAACCAGAGTCATCATCTGACGTATCGCCACTACGACAGCCGCGCTGTCGGAGACGCCATCTCTCCTCAGGAGGGCGACGAGTCGGGCCAGCCGCTCCCGTTCAACCGCCGTGGAATCAGCGAACGTGGCGAACGCAGCGTCGACGTCACTGTCATGGCAGCCGGTAAGGATCCGTTCGACGATGAGGCGCCGGAGATTCATCAGCTCCTGCCCGAGGCTGAGTGTCGCCCACCGCTGCCAGCGGGTGGTCGCCGGCAGACTCTCGATCTGCCGCTCGAGCCAGTCGATGTGGAACACCTGGCCGGCCCGGTAGAACGCTCTGCCTACATCGCCCAGCGGGAGTCCCGTGGCCGCAGCCACGTCGATGATGTCCGGTGCGTGAACCAGCTCCGCCTGGAACACGTGCCCAACGGCGATCTCCTCCGGCACACCGAGATCGATGAAACGCTTCACCTGTCGCTCAAGACGGTTCCGCCATTGCTTCGGACCCATCGAGCGGATCTCACCAGCGATCTCGATGAAACCGGATCGGTACGCCTCGATCCGATCCGCGATCGGCTCCGTTCCACGACGCCCGATGAACCAACGGGTGACAGTTTCGACGAAGCTGTCGACACCTCCTAAGAGCTGGCGCACGACTTCTGCATCCAGAGCACCGGGGAGCATCTCAACCTCGCGCCATCGGGCCGACGCTCCCACAACGCCGCGAGCGGTCCGATAGGCCCGTACGATCTCCGCGGCACCGGCGCCGGTCTCGGCTTCGAGGCGCGACACGAACGTGACACCCTGCGAGTTCAACATCTCGTTCGCGACGATCGTCGCCACGAGCTGCCGACGAAGAGGGTGGGTCGCGATCAAGGACTCGAATCGCTCGACGATCTGCGGGGGGAAGTAGCCCGTCAACAGGCTCTCGAAGAACACCGACTCAGGCAGGTCCGAATCCACGAGCTCATCGGTGAGATGCCGCTTCGCATAGGCGAGCAACACCGCGAGTTCCGGCCGAGCCATCCCGCGGCCAACGCGCCTTCGTTCGATCATGATTTCGGTGGCCGGGAGCACCTCGATCTTCCGATCGAGACCGGCCTCCGCCTCGAGTCGAACCATCAGGTCTTCGTAAGACTCCATTCGTCCGGCAGAAGCGGCCACCTCCTGGGACAGGATCTGAGCTTGGTCGTGGTTGTCATCGACGATGGCTGCGACCACGTCATCGGAGACAGCCTGGATCAATTCGTTTCGTGAATCTCGCGTGAGTTCGCCGGATCGTTCCGCGATCCTCAGGAGGATCTTGATGTTGACCTCACGGTCCGAGCAGTGGACACCTCCGCTGTTGTCGATGAAGTCGGTGAAGATCCGGCCGCCCGAACGGTCGTACTCGATCCGACCGGCCTGGGTGAAACCGAGGTTGCCGCCTTCGCCAACCACGCGACACCGCAGGTCGCGACCGTTCACCCGGACGGCGTCGTTGGACCGATCCTGCGCTTCGTCGTTCGTCTCCGCCTTCGCCTTCACGTAGGTTCCGATACCGCCGTTCCAGAGCAGGTCGACCGGCGCCTTGAGGATCGCAGCGATCAGCTCATGCGGGGTCATCTCTGTTTCGGTCGTGCCGAGAGAAGAGCGCATCTGTTCGGTCAAGACGATCCTCTTCAAGGAGCGGGGGAACACACCGCCGCCCGGAGAGATGGCGTCCCGGTCGTAATCGTCCCACGACGAGCGACCCAAGCCGGCAAGCCGCTCACGCTCCGCGAACGACCGTTCGGGGTCGGGATCCGGGTCGACGAAGATGTGCCGATGGTCGAAGGCTGAGACCAATCGGATGCTGCGGGAAAGAAGCATCCCGTTTCCGAACACGTCGCCCGACATGTCCCCTACTCCAACGACGGTGATCGGGTCCGATGCCACGTCGATATCGAGTTCCATGAAGTGACGCCGCACCGACTCCCATGCCCCCCGGGCGGTGATCCCGAGCGCCTTGTGGTCGTAGCCCGTCGACCCGCCGGATGCGAAAGCGTCATCGAGCCAGAACCCGGCGTCGACGGCGATCCCGTTCGCGGTATCCGAGAAGGTGGCGGTACCCCGATCTGCGGCCACCACGAAGTAGGGATCATCCCCGTCGAGAGTGCGAACTCCGGCGGGGTGCACAACCTGCCCTTCTTCGTAGTTATCGGTCACGTCGAGAAGCCCCTGGATGAACACCCGGTAGCCCGACTTCACCTCGTCGAACGTGGGACCAACAGCAGGATTGGCGACCCGTCGCATCACGAACCCGCCCTTCGCACCGGTCGGGACGATCACGACGTTCTTCGTCATCTGGGCCTTCATCAGACCGAGAACTTCGGTCCGGTAATCCTGGCGCCGGATCGACCAGCGGATGCCGCCCCGAGCCACCGACCCGCCCCGAAGGTGGACACCTGCCACATCGGGGGCGAACACGAAGATCTCGTACATCGGACGGGGTTCGGGTGCGGCGGGGACCTTCGCGGAAAGGAACTTGAACGCCAGGGACCCGGTTCCCAGGAAGGCGCTCGTTCTGATCGTGGCGTCGATGAGTCCGAGGAAGGCCCTCAGGATCCGGTCTTCGTCGAGTGAAGCCACTGCCTCGAGATGCTCGAGCAGCGTCGCTCGGAGTGCAGTCTCGACACTCTCATCGGCCGCGGGTCCGAATCGGGCCTCGAAGAGACGCACGAGATCGTCCGTGATCTCGGGATAGGCGGCAAGCGCCGCGGCGACGTACGACTTGGAGAACGCAGGGTTCACGAGATGCCAATACGATCGGTAGGCCCGCAGGATGTTGATCTGCTCGTGATCCAGATCGGTGAGAACCAGCAATCGGCTCAATCCGTCCGACTCACCCTCACCGAGCAGTGTCGCGGTCAGGCCCGCCGACACCCGCCCACCACAGACATCGACATCGAGGCTCTCTCCATCGGGCCCGAGCACACCGAAGTCGTGAGCGAACAGTTCGTCATCGGTGTTGTCGTCGGTGGACAGTCTGGTCGGGATCTCCTCGACCGCTCTCAGTCCGAGATCTTCGACGAGCGGCAACATCTCCGAGAGATCCCGTTTCCCGTTGCGGCTGTAGACGACGATGCGGGTCAGTTGCTCATGGGAGTCGGCCTCGTTGTAGATGGCGACCCGTATCTGATCATCGTTCGACAGAAGCGCATCGACGTCCACGATCGAGCGAGCTGCCTGGGCAAGCGATGTCGCACTCCGGAAGTAGACCGGGTATCGGTGGGCGTACGCCTCGATCAGCTTTCGCGCCGCGGTCTGATCGTGAGTTGCTGTGAGTGCCTGGCACACGCGGTCGTCCCAGGTGCGGGTCAGCCCGTACACGTCTTGCTCGAGTTCCTCGAATGACACCGTCGGGATCGAGCCTTTCATCCACACGGTGAAATGGATCCGTGCGTCGCCGGTCTCACCCAGCGTCAGTTGGTAGTCGATCGTCTCGCCGCCGTAGCGCTCGAGGAAGAGATCCTGAAGCTGCCTGCGGAGATCCGCGTCGAACCTGTCACGGGGAATGACGACAAGGATCGAGACATTGCGCTGCAGCACGTCGTTGCGTACGAAGAGGCGCACGTGCTGGTGTTCTTCGGCCTCGAGCAACCCCACGAGACTCGTCCACAGATCCTCTTCCGTGATGCTGAACAACTCATCCTTCGGGAACGACTCGAAGATCTGCGTGATCACCTTGTAGTCGTGGGACCCTTCGATCAGGTCCTCACCGGCGAGGATGTTCTGTAGCTTGCGTCGGAGGATCGGAATCGTCGCCGACGGTGCCATGTAGGCCTTGGAGGTGAACAGACCGACGAGCCTCGCCTCCCCCTTGGGCGTCCCGTCCGAATCCACTCGCCGAAGGCCGACATAATCCATACGGGAGTCACGATGAACCGTGGACCGGCTGTTGGTCTTGGAGATGACCAGCTGACGGCCACTCTCGTACCTCCCGCGGAGGTCCGGCGGGAGAGCACCGAGTGGTACCGGTTCGGCGAATCGGCTGTGCGATCTATCAGACAGGATCCCAAGCCCCGAATCCGGCTTCGCAACGATCGCCGGTCCATCTCCGTCGTCGGTGATGTCGTACTCGCGATACCCGAGCAGGATGAAGTTGTCATCGAGCAGCCAGTCGAGGAAGTCGATCGCCTCGTCCACGTCTGCGCTGTCGAACGCCGAACCGTCTTCGAAGGCATAGTGAGCCATACGTCGCACGGCAAAGCGCATCGGCTCGTAGTCACGCACCGTCACCCGAATGCTGCGGATCGCTGAAGCTAGTTGCTCCTCGAGATCGCGTGCTTCCCCATCCGATAGCGATTCGGCGAGCTCGTAGTGCTGAACCGACTCGCGATGGGGGGCATCTCTCCCGGAGGCGACCTCGAGCAGATCTCCCGACGAATCCCTCGTGGTTCCGACAACCGGGTGGAAGTGCCGCACGATCGTGTACCCGAGACGAGTCAGTCGATTGGAGATGGAGTCGACGAGGAAGGAAGCGTCATCGGTGACGATCTCAACGACGGATCCCGGCGCCTCGTACCCGCACGTGTCAACGGTCGGCCGGAAGACCCGAACTGCGAACGGCTCCCTCCCGCGAACGCCCAGGAACCCGAAGGCACAGGCGATCTCGGCTTCGAACTGATCCGCGCTGATCGTGGGTTCTTCGTCCTCCGGCATACGGTGCTTGTAAGCGGCGGCGAAAGCGGAGAGCGCGGCATCGTGTGTGGCGTGTGTCTCCCCGTTGCTCATGGCGCGCAGGATACCTCGCGGTGGCCACCCCGCGCTGCAGATGGGCGACACTGCAGAACAACACGGGCTCAGGTCCTACCCTGCCGGTCCGCCCAGACACGAGGAGATGGCGTGGCGAATCCGGCACTCAACAAGTACTTCGGCAACGGAGGGTCAACGGCGACACTCGATGCCTCAGCAGGTTCTGTTCCCGTGCAGTCCGCCATCGTCCCCGATGACCGCATGACCATGGGTGGAACAGCCGGTGCAACCGGACTGCTTCTCGTGATCCTCATCGCAACCGCCGCCTGGGGGTGGTCGATCTCGTCCCCGACCGGGGCTCTGCCCATGTGGTCGATCTTCGTGCTCATCGGGGCATTCGTACTCGCCATCATCACAATCTTCAATCCGAAGATGGCGGTCGTCACCGGACCGATCTACACGGCCGCGCAGGGGCTCTTCATCGGTTCGATGAGCAAGGCGTACGAGGCCGCCTGGGGTGGGATCGTGATGACGGCCGTCCTTGCCACGATCTCCGTGTTCATCGTGATGCTCGTTCTCTTCGTCACTCGGACAATCACTGTCACCAACAAGCTCCGCTCGGTCATCATCGGTGCGACGCTCGGAATCGCCCTGTTCTACTTCGCCTCGTTCCTCTTCGCTCTGTTCGGAGTGCAGATTCCGTTCGTGTGGGAAGGTGGAATCGGTGGGATCCTCTTCAGCGTCTTCGTCGTGGGCATCGCAGCGCTCAATCTGCTCCTCGACTTCGACTTGATCGAACGAGGGGTCGCCATGGACTCACCGAAGTACATGAACTGGTACGGGGCCTTCAGCCTGATGATCACCATCATCTGGCTCTACATAGAGATCCTGAGACTCCTGGGCAAGACCCGGTCGTAGGAGTGGAGTAGCTGAGTAGCTGAGTAGCCGAGGATGGCCGACCGCACCACGTGTGTCCCCCGGTTCCGAGAGATGCAACGTGTCGAGTCGTTGACCGAGCCGCGGACCGGCTTCAGTGCCCAGCTACTCCGCTATCTGAGTCACGGGACCACCAGCACCGGACAGGGGGCTTCGTGCACTACGTGATTCGCTACCGAACCAACGACCATTCTGCGAAGAAGCCCGGCTCCGCGGCGGCCGACCACAAGGATGTCCGCATCGAATCTGGTACACACGTCGATGAGCCGCGCTGACGGCTCTCCGATCTCCTCCTGCGTCTCGTAGTCCACGCCTGAG
>JAUXCV010000478.1 GCA_030618675.1 Acidimicrobiia bacterium
TCGTGTCGACGAAGGTCGGGGCCACGATCGTGACGTCGACCCCGAAAAGCCGCAGTTCAGCGCGCAGGGTGTCGAACAGACCGTGCAGGGCGTGCTTCGACCCGGCGTACCCGGTGCGTCCAAGGACCGGCGCGAACCCTGCGACCGACGAGATGACGGCGATCGCTCCCTTGCGGTCGATGAGCGATGGCAGCGCCGCCTTCGTGATGTTCACCGAACCGAGGTAGTTGACCTCCATCACCTTCCGGATCACCGCCGGGTCGGTTTCCGCGAACGGTGACCGGTGGGTCATTCCCGCGTTGTTGACGAGAACGTCCACCCCGCCGAATCGTTCGACGACACCGGCGATCGCCTGTTCACCCGCCACCGGATCGGTCAGGTCGCAGACCGCGGAGTGAGCACCCGAGATCGCATCGGTCGCGGCAGAGAGCCGCTCTGCGTCGACGTCAAGGAGCACGATCGTCGCTTCGTCGCGAGCAAATCGACGGGCGATCGCGGTTCCCAGTCCCCCGGCACCACCGGTCACCACGACCACGGCACCGGTCAGGTCACGCTTCGCCACGGCGGGCCTCAAGGAAGAACGCGAACGTCTCCTCGCTCGTCTTCTGCGGTGTGTAGCCGAAGTCATCCTTGAGTCGCCGATTCGACAGCACGGGGCGGTAGCGTAGGAAGTTCACCTGTTCCGGTCCGTACTGGGTGAGGCCGAGCCTCTTCATGATGCCGAGCGCCGATCGGACGGCCCCGGCCGGGATCTCGACGTAGCGCTTCCCCATCGCTTCGGCGATGGCACGCAGCGGCATCGCGCCGTCACCGGCGAGGTTGTAGATGCCTGTGGCATCGGTCTCGATTCCCCTTCGGAGACAGGCAACGACGTCTCGATCCCAGATGAACACGAACGGCGTCTCGGATCCCTTGATCCCGAGCACGATCGACCGGTCGAACAGGTCCGTGATCTGGTTCCGGGTCCCCGCACCGAGGATTGTGCCGGGCCTGAAGATCAGCTGCCCCAATTCGGGATGCTCGATGCGCCATTCGGCGAGCATCTCCTCGACGAGTCGTTTGTGATCTGAGTACGCGAACTCGGGGTTACCGCGGAGCGAATCGTCTTCGTCGATCCACTCGGGGTTGTCCTGGTAGTACCCGTAGGCCGCTCCGGAGGAAGACACGATCACCTTCGACACACCGGCGGCGAGACTCGCCTCAAGGACGTTGCGGGTCCCCCCAACGTCGATCGAATGTTCCAACGCCCGGTCCGGCTTCTTGCCGGGAGACACGATCGCGGCCAGATGCACCACGACGTCGACGGAGTGCTCCCGCAGAACGTCGACGAGGCCGGGGTCGCGAACATCCGCGGTGACGAACGTGACGCCGTCGATCGGTTGGGCAGGTTCGCGAATGTCGGTGGCAACGATCGTCTCGAGGTCTCCCGGGTCGGCAGCGAGACCCTGGACAAGGAGGTTGCCGAGGTAGCCGGCAGCACCCGTGACGAGAACCGAGCGGGTCATGCGACCGCTTCGCCGGGAACCGCGACGGGTCGGCGAGACCAGAACCCGGCGAGGGTAAGTCCGGCAACGATGTGCCAGACACCCCACCACGCTGCGATCAGCGCCATGCCGCCCAGACCGTCGAAGAACGTGAAGATCAGCACGAGAGCGAGAGCGGAGTTCTGCAGTCCGACCTCGAAGGTAACGGCTCGCTGGTCCCGGACA
>JAUXCV010000309.1 GCA_030618675.1 Acidimicrobiia bacterium
ACCCCACTGCCGGGAAGGAAGAAGAGGACGTTCAGGCTCCCCGTGAAACGAGAACTCGACCTCAGATGGAACCGTCCCTCGAAACAAGAAGAGGACAAGGCACCACGGACTTGCCACAATCCAGGAGCGATACACATCCAGCGCACAGGAGATTCGATTCAAGCATCGACCTTCTTGGTGCACACCTCCGCGCTAAGGGACACACATGGCAACACTTCACGACATCATCACCCGGCGAACCCCGCCTGTGCCCTGGGAAGAGGGCGACAATATCCCATGGCACGACCCGGCATTCAGCGAACGCATGCTTGCCGAGCATCTGAACCAGGATCACGATCTAGCGAGCAGACGGTTCGGGTTGGTTGACGCTCACGTCGATTGGATCCATCGTGTTCTGCTCCATGAGCGCCCTGCACGAATTCTCGATCTTGCGTGTGGCCCCGGCTTGTATCTGAACCGACTCGGGCAGATCGGCCACCGTGGTGTTGGGATCGACTTCTCACCTGCGTCGATAGCGCACGCTCGACAGGAGGCCGCCACCGAGGACCTTCCCCTTCATTATGTGAAGGGCGATATTCGCTCGGTTGATTTCGGAGTCGGATTTGATCTGGTGATGTTGTTGTACGGACAACTGAATGTGTTTCGGCGTGCCGAAGCATCCGCCATAGTGACACGATCACGAGCAGCCCTTGCGCCGGGTGGCATCTTCGTCGCCGAGCCACAGACATTCGATCACGTGAGGAACTCGGGTCTCGCCGACACCAGCTGGAGCGGCCAGTCGTCTGGTCTGTTCTCAGAGCAACCGCATCTTCTACTCACTGAGAGTTTCTGGGACGAAGAAGGGCGAACGGGAACACAGCGTTTCTACGTTGTCGACGCTGCCAGTGGAGTCGCAACGCAACACTCACTCAGCAACGAGGCATACGGAGACGAGGAACTTGTCTCATTGTTCTCCGACGCCGGCTTTCGCGATGTCGAACTTCTCTCGTCCCTCACCGGTCACGCGGCAAGCGACGAGATGCTGATCGTCGTCGCACGTACGTAGACCACCCGACCGAACTCCGCCAGCCGCCCATATCGAAGCCTCGTTGCGCCAAGAGGGAGATTCGAGGCGGTTCTGGGCGCGCGGGGTCGATCCCGTGTCGCCCACTGGACGGTCCCGATGGTCTATCAGGGTGAGAGACTGCCCAAGGGCAGCGGTGCGTTTCGAGGTTTCCTTGAGGTGTGAGGCGCATTGTGGACACATCATCACGAGGAGGTCGTACCCGAAGATCGGGTACGACGAAAGGAGGGAGCACGATGTTGAAGAGAAGCATGGTGCTTACGGCAGTCATCGCGGTGCTCATGGTCGTCGCGGCCCCTGCGCTGGCGGGTGCGCCGGTGACCGATCCCTATCCGGGCGCGAACTACGAGTGGGCGTGGGATTACGGGGAAGACGATGTATTGACCGATGCGTGCGGGTTCGCCGTGTTCACGTCGGGAAAGGTGAGTCAAGACGAGAAGGTATTCCTCGACCGTGAAGGGAACGCCAACCGGTGGGAACTGCACGTCAAGGGCGATATCGACACCTATGCGCCGGAGTTCGGCACATCTCTCAAGGTCAAGTGGGCTGCCCACATCAGCGAGAGAAGGATCAAAGGGACGGACGACTGGTCGCAGACCTGGACGGGTAACGGATGGAACTACCACGCACCGGGTTCCGGGAACGGCGCACTTCTCCACGACAGAGGCCGCGTCATCTTGTTGTGGCAAGGCTTCCATTGGACACAGAATCCTCCTCTCTCGTGGGCTGGACCGCGAGATCATCACGACGTGCTCGTTAACCGCGTCGATTGGATCCAGGCCAAGTGTGACGCACTGGCACCGTAGAACGTCGTTGTGGGCTGGGGCCTCGAGCACTGAGGCCCCAGTCGCGTCCGTGCACAACCGGCTCCAATATGGATGGCCGCCCGCGGTGGTTGCTGCCGGCCTGCCGTATCACAACGCTCCCCCTTTCTAGCCAACACGAGGAAGATCGAGAACTCTGGCCTGGCGCCTGGGGACGGGGACCGGCGACCTAGAACCGCCACATCCAGGCGGTGATCAGATCGGCTGTGATCTCCGACACCGTTGCGTGGTTCGGCGAGATCGAACCGTCGCGTTTCACCATCACGGCCCGCATGCCGGCCGCAGTCGCCGCTGTTGCTCCGTGTTCGGCGTCTTCGATCGCGATGCACTCTGACGGGGGAATCCCGAGACGTCGTGCCGCCTCGAGATAGACATCCGGTGCCGGTTTGCCGTGCTCCACCTCGTCTCCGCCGACGAACGCCTCGAAGTAGCGAGCGAGGTCGGTGAGCGCCAGTTTGCTGTCGAGATCCGGGCGTCGGGACGAAGACGCCACGGCCATCGGTATCCCCTGCGCCGCGAGGGATCGGACGGTGTCGAAGGCATCGGGGAATGCCTCGAGACGTTCTTCGTACACGGGGACACGGATCTCGTCGATCGCCGCCATGTGCTCTTCGTACGGGAGGACGTTGGCCCGCTCCGCGTAGTAGGCGTAGGTCGTCGGCTCCGATGTGCCGAGGCATGCGGAAGCATCTTCGTTCGTCATCGTGTAGCCACGCTCTTCGAGAACCAGTACCCAGACCTCGTCGGCGATCGGTTCACTGTCGACCAGGACACCATCACAATCGAAGACGACCGCCGAGATCACCGGCTACTCCTGAGTCTTCCGACGGATCAGATCCTGAACCATGCGC
>JAUXCV010000013.1 GCA_030618675.1 Acidimicrobiia bacterium
TCGGTGGCGAGATACTCGATCCAGAGGTCATCCTCGTTCTCGAACTCCTCGCCGATAGCGAGGAGCGCCGTGACCTCCTCTTCGGTCAGGTCGCCGACATCGAGATCATCGGGATGCACATCGGTTTCGATACCGGCCTTGTCGAGCATGAAGTGACCGATCGTGTCAACGCCGAGATCGTCGGCGGCATCCCAGATCGCGACGAAAGCGGCGTCATCGTTCGGATCAGCGCACCACGCCTGCTCGGCGTCTGTGAGTGAGGCTTCAGCAGAGTCACTGCTGCACGAGACGGCGACCAAAGCCAGAACGGCGACAAATACCACGGTAAGTGTTCTCATGAGCGACATCGTAGCGATAGCGATGGGAGTTCAACCACTGTGAAACGCAGGATGACCGCCGCTATCGACGTCGATGGCGGACCGTCGGGTTCGTACGGACCCCACGGCGCACCTATCCTGGCTGGTCATGAGAATTGTCATTGTCGGAGCCGGAGCGGTCGGCTCATACCTCGCCGAACGGTTCGCTCTCGAAGGTCAGGACGTCGTCCTCGTTGAGTCGGATCTCGAGCGCGCCGCTGCGATCCAGGGCGAGATCGACTGCATGGTCGTGACGGGCAACGGTGCATCGGCCTCGGTCCTCAGAAGCGCGGGCCTCGGCGATGCAGACCTGCTGATCGCTGTTACCTCCTCCGATGCCATCAACGTGCTCGCCTGCAATTCGGCGAACACGCTCGGGATCCCACGGAAGGTCGCTCGTGTTGAGGACACGCAACTGAAGGCCGAGGTGGCGGAGTTCGGTGTCGATCTCATCATCGATCCGGGCGAGGCCGCCGCTCGTGAGCTCCTCACGCTCGTGAAGCGAGGTGCCGTCTCCGAGCTCGTCGAATTCGCCGACGGTCACCTGATCCTGATGGGGGCTTTCGTCAGCCCCAAGGCGAGCGTCGTAGGAACGACACTGGCCGATCTCCGCAAAGCCGTCGACGGCTGGAACTGGCTCGTCGTGGCGGTGATCCGGCACGGCGAGACCCTGATCGCTCGCGGTTCGACCATGCTGGAATCGCATGACCACGTTCTCCTGATGGCCCGTGCCGACAAGACCTCCGAAGCCTACGACCTGCTCGGAATCACCGATCGGGCCGCCGAGAAGGTGATCATCCTCGGCGGTACCCGTCTCGCCCGATTGACGGCATCCCTCCTCTCCGACAACGGCATCGCGACGACGCTGATCGATGAGGATCGCGATCGGTGTCAGACGATCGCCGAGAACCTCCCGAGAGTTGTGACGGTGTGCGCGAACCCGACCGATCCCGAGGTTCTCAAGGCGGAAGGAGTGGCCTCCGCCGACTCCGTCATCGCTCTCAGCGGGTGGGATGGGGAGAATCTTCTCGGGTGTCTGCTCGCCAAGGAGCTCGGTGCCGGTGAGGTGATCGCACGGTTCACGAACACCGATCTGGTCGCCATCCTCGGTGGAGCCGGTCTTGATGCCACCGTCAGCGCTCGTCTGTCCGCGGCGAACGAGATCCTTCGTTTCGTTCGACGCGGCGTGATCTATTCGGTCGCGACGTTCTCCGATTCGGATGCCGAAGCGATCGAACTCGCTGTCGGTCCGAAGAGCCCTGCGATCGGGAAATCGCTGAACGAACTCGATCCCTCGGAATCGCTGATCATCGGCGGTATCCAGCGAGGAGACAGAGCATTCGTGCCCCGTGGAAGCACCGTGATCGAAGAGGGCGACCACCTGATCGTCATCGCTCGTCCGGAGGCGATCGCGGAAGCCGAGAGACTCTCGGGCTAGCCGGCGATGTCCTGGAAGAACCTCCTCCATGTGACCGGAGCCGTTGTCGGATCAGCCGGTATCTCGATGCTGGTGGCGGCAATGGTTTCCGTCATCTACCAGGAGTGGTCGACCGCGGGTTGGATTGTCGTAGCGGCTCTCATCACCACGGTCATCGGCTTCGGCCTATGGAAGATCTTCGACCTCCCGGGAGAGTTGAGCACCCGCGAGGGATTCGCAGCCGTGGCGCTTGCCTGGATCGCGATCGGACTGCTCGGCTCTCTCCCGTATCTACTCACCGGATCCATCACCAACGTGACCGACGCTGTGTTCGAAACGGTGGCCGGCTTCACCACAACCGGCTCCTCCATCGTCCCCGACCCCGCCGCCCTCCCCCACGGGATCCTGTTCTGGCGTTCGTTCACCCAATGGCTCGGTGGCATGGGGATCATCGTCCTGTCGATTGCGATCCTCCCCCTCCTCGGCATGGGCGCCGTCCAATTGGCTCGAGCAGAGTCCCCCGGTCCGACCCCCGACCGGCTGACGCCCCGGTTCAAGGAGACGGCCAAGCGACTCTGGATCGTCTACTTCGCGCTGACAGGCGCGCAGATGCTGCTGCTCTGGATCGGAGACATGAACCTCTTCGATGCGGTCAATCACTCGCTCACGACGCTCTCAACCGGAGGATTCAGTACAAACGCCGGCTCGCTCGGCGCGTTCACCGCCTATTCGCAGTGGGTGGTGATCGTCTTCATGATCCTCGCCGGGACGTCGTTCGCCGTGCACTACCGGGCCATCCGCACGCCGGGGGTTTACTGGAGAACCAACGAAATACGCGTCTACCTCGGGGTGATGGCTGCCGCAGCAGCCGTGATGGCCATTGGAACGTGGGGAGGACCCGTCCACGAGGTCATCAGAGACGCGATCTTCACAGCAGCGACGCTCATTACAACAACCGGTTTTGGCACGGCCGACTTCGGCCTGTGGAAACCGGCGCTCCAGATCATGATCGTCGGCCTCATGTTCGTCGGTGGCATGGCGGGCTCGACATCCGGTTCAATCAAGATCTACCGACACGAGATCCTCATTGGGTCTTCTAGAGCCGACGTTCGCCGACTGATCCATCCCCGCGGCGTGTTCGTGACCCGCATCGGCAAGACGCCCGTGAAGGACACGATCGTCGAAGCCGTCCAGACCTTCTTCATGCTCTACATGGTGGCCTTCATGACCGGTTCGTTCGCTCTGGCGGTCATCAGTTCGATCTGGGGTCCCGATCTCGACATCATCGCCACGGTATCGGCCGTCGCCTCGTCGATCGGAAATGTTGGTCCCGGACTCGGCTCGGTTGGACCGACGGGGAACTACCTCGAGATCGCTGCTGTTGGGAAGTGGTTGCTTGCGGGCCTGATGATCGTGGGGCGCCTGGAGATCCTCCCGATCTTGATTCTTTTCAACCGCGAAAGTTGGCGGCGCTAACGACCGCCTGGACGGAGACGTCGGTTCCTGTCACTCGGTGATGCGAAGATGGGCCCCATGGGAACGACGGCTGTGAACAGAGGACCGGTCTTGATCGGCGGCGGTGAACTCGGGCGGTGCCCGACGCGGATCCATCACAGCCGTTTCAATGATGCCGACCGCTCTACCGACGCGGTCGTCGAACACAGGATCGCCGAGGGTCACCAATGGGAAGCGACTGTGGCGGCCCGGATTCTCAGGGGATATCGGTCATGGGCAACAGTCTCGACAGCTGCGGACCGTTTCGACCGGACCGCTCCCGTCGTGATCAATCCGGCAACCCGTACGACCGATCGGGAGGAGATCACCGCTCTGCTGCTCCGAGTGGGTGTACCGCTCATCTTCGGTGCACGCATCTCAGCGCCTCACTTGCGCTCCGTCGGGGTTCCCGATCTGCTCGTACGCCTGGACGACGGCTACGCACCCGTTGACATCAAGCACCACAAGGTGATCGGCCGGACAGGTATCCCGGCCCGCTTGACCTCCGTCGACCATCTCGAAGACCCCGGTGGGGCGCACCGATGGTTCCGCACCGGGCGACTGATCGACCTCCTCCAAGTCGCTCACTACTGGCAACTACTCGACTCTCTCGGTCGTGCGAACCCGCGCCGACTGGCCGGCGTCATCGGCTCCGAACCGGCGATCACCTGCCTCTGGATCGACCTGGAGGACGGCACACCTTCTCTCCTCAATCGCTATCAGGTAGCTCTCGGTGAGGCTATCGCCGTCGTCGAGGCCGGTCGTAGCCAACCCGAGACGCCGCTGGTGCTGCCCGTCTGGCGGGGAGAGTGCCGATCGTGTCCGTGGGCCGACTTCTGTCGCACCGAACTCGAGCGCGTCGACCACGTCTCCCTGTTGCCCGCCATCGGTGCGAACGACACGGAACGACTGCTCGCCGCCGGTGTAGCCACCACGGCCCGGGTTGGCGGTCTCGTGCCGGGGGCGACCGTGGGAGACATCGAGATCTCCGCAGAAGCGATCCTCCAGGCCAGGGCACGCGGTGCCGGGGCGCTGCTTCATCGAGCCGGGGCCGATCTCTCCCTCCCGGATGCCGCCGTCGAAATCGACTTCGACATCGAGACCTACGGCGGGGTTCTCTACCTCGCCGGGCTGCTCATCACCGACGAAGACGGTTCGAGCTTCGATCCGATCGCAGACTGGACCGGCACCCCGAACGGAGAACGACAGGTCCTCGCCGACCTCTTCGACTTCTTCGACAACGTCGCCACTTCGGGCAACGCCGTCGTCTACCACTGGACCGGGTACGAACGGACCATCCTCAATGCCGCCGCTCAGCGGCACGGGCTGTCTCTGCGGTCTGCGGGTTCTGTGGACGACTGGTTCGATCGCTACGCCTGCGATCTGTGGGCCTGGACGAAGCAGCGATTCGTGTCACCCAACGGCTACTCACTCAAGGTGATCGCACCGTTCTGCGGTTTCGCATGGCGCGACGATGATCCCGGTGGCGCGCAGTCCGAACTCTGGTACGCCGATGTGCTGCGAGGAGACTCCGGCCAGCGACGCCGGTTGCTCGAATACAACGAGGACGACGTTGCGGCCCAGCTCGCCATCCGGCGATGGGTTCGCTCCCAGTGATGGTGCCATCCGACTCGTGGGCCAACTCCCGGCCGAACCCGCCTGACTCAGGCCCCGCCGCGTTGCCGTCGCTGCCGATCGCTCGAGTCTGAACTCCGATCCGTACCACCGCCGCCGATCTGCTCATGGTCTGCCGGCCCCGTTACGGACTTCCATACGCTTTGATCATCGGAATCGTGAACGATTTTCGTGGTGTTCTCCGCCCCGCGCCCAACGCCTCCGGCAATCCTCGACTCCGCTGATGCAGGACCATGATCATCTACCGCGGCGAAGGCAACGCTCCCGGCGGTGACGATGACCACGACAACGAGGGCAGCAATCCAGGCGAAGCCGCGCTTCGGACGCCCGGCACCGGCGGATCGGTCGCGAGCCACGGCGGGTGTGCCACTGAGAATCCGTACCGATCGGTACAGGCCTTTCCGATTGAGGAGAGCGTGGCCGATCGTGAGAAGGCCGACGGTGATGCTCGACCACACATGCATGCTCATCCAGGTGCTTCGAGTGAGTCCGAGAACCTCGATACCTCCTGCGCCTTGGCCCCGCGAGACCAGAAAGTACGGGATCAGGGCCGAGGCGGCAACCCAGATCCACCCGATCACCATTGTCGATGAGATGATCGACCGCAGACGAAGACGGATGCGGGGCCAGGGTGTTCGTTGAATTCGAGGGACGGTCATTGGCGTTCACTCCTTGGGCGATGTTCCATCGTTGATCATCGCCGGCGAATGTGTCGATCGTGTGAAGCCCTGGTGACAAGGTGATGTCATATCGGCCGACGTCCGGCAGGTCGGCTGGTCCGTCGCTTCAGTCCGCGGTTGCCCCAGCAGCGGGTTCCACGCGCTCGCGGACCCAAGCAAGGAGGAGAACCATGGCGAGAAGGTCGGCCGCAACCGCCACGAGAGCCGGACCGGGGAGTCCGAAGGTCTGGAAGAGGGTTGGCCCGGTCGCGGCCCCGACTCCGCGGGCGAGACTCATGGCGACGACCATCCAGGCCAGATACCGGGCCCGGGATGACGGTTGGAGTTCACTCGCTAGGGGGATCGACGACACGATGGTGAATTCGAATCCGAAGAGGGCGATCGCCAGGATCGCCAGACCGACCACGATCTCGTTGCGCGCCGGTACCAGAAGGGCGAATCCGACTGCCGAGATCATGAGACCGATGAGAACGGCTCGACGTTTCCCGATCCGGTCGGTGAAACCGAACGTGGCGCCCTCGCCTGCCAGTTCGGCGGCCCCGATGAGGATCGCTGCACCACCGAGCGCCGCCAGAGAAAGACCAAAGGAGTCTTCGAGCCATGCACCGAATACGACGATGATCATCTCGGACGCGAGCGAGAACAGTCCGGCAACAGCGAGGAATGCCAGCCCTGATCGGCCGAACCGGCCGCTCGCCCTCTGCGCCATCGCGTGGTGATGATCCGCGTCGATGAATCTCGGGACGAGCAGCAACGCCGCCACCGTCAACACTCCGAAAGCCCAGAACGGTGTCGCCCAATCTCCCTTGGAGATCAGCCATCCTGCTGCCGGGGCACCGACGAGGAGCGCGCCGGCCCATGTGAACTCGAATACCGCCAGGTATCGGGCCCGCCGTTCGTACGGGACCCTGTCGGCGATGTAGGCCTGCGACGACACGTCGTAGACCGGTTTCGCGAAGCCGAGCAGGGCGAATCCGATGAGCGCCCCGACGTAGGTGCTGGTGAGCACGGTGACGGCGGAACCAACGATGAACAACAGCGCGCCGGTGACGATCAGACGGCGTCGGAGCTCCCCCCGCCCGACCACCCTCGCGATGCCCGGAGTGGCGAGTCCGGCGATGTGGCGGACACTGACGAGATACCCCGCTTGCTCGAGCGGAACGCCAAGTCCGCGGGCGATCACCGGGAGGAACGGGTACACGAATCGGTACGCCGTGTTCATGACGAGCCGCTCGGCAGTCAGGAAGCCGAGTGAGGAACGTACCGATCGAGCCATCCCGTGAGCCTAGGAGCGGTTGTGGAGCGGACCAGCAAAGGAAACAGCAGCAATCGAGAATAGGCGCATGCCATCGAGCGTTGCTGTGATCATGGATTCTGCAGAGGAGCAACATCTCGCCTGGCTCGCCCGTTCGTTCGGACGTACCGACTACCTCCCCCTCACCCCCGACGACCTCGATGCGCTCTCGGCCGCGGGGAGCTACGTCAACAAGTACCCGGGAACCCACCTGATCAAGGAGGGCGAAGACTCCGTGGCGGCGTTCGTGATCCGCAGCGGCGATGTCGAGCTGTTCAGAAGCCGCAAGAGCGGCCGGCTCGTGGTCGGGCGCGTCGGACCAGGAGCCGTCATCGGCGACATCGCGATGCTGCGTGCCCAGCCCTACATCTCGAGCGCCCGAGCCGTTACGCCGGTGGAGGCCTTCAGGATCGACCGTTCGAAGCTCTTGCCGGTCCTCATCGAGCATCCAACGATCGCTATACGGTGGCTCGTCGCCGGCTTGAACCAACTCGAGGCAACCCAGCGCCGTGTACTCCGGCTGATGCGGGGCACGGTGAAGGAACAAGTCGCCGAGATGGTCCTCGACGAAGCCGACCGATACGGTGAACTCCACCTGTCGCAGGCAAGCCTCGCCGGCCTGCTCGGCGCCAGTCGCCAATCTGTCAATGAATCCCTCTCCGAACTGCGAGGCGAGGGAGCGGTGGAGACGGGATACCGCGTCATCACCGTCGGCGATCGTGAAGCGCTTGCTACGGCGGCCGGGCGCTGATCGATCAGCGCGTCCGCCACCATCCGAACCCGATCCCACCGACGACCCCCACAGCGGTGAAGGCCAGGGTCTCGACAAGCGGACCCGGGAAGACCTCGAACGCGGGACCGTCCATTGCCCCGATGGTGAGCAGCAGCAGCGCAGCGACGAGTGAGAGGACACCGGCGATCGCACCGGTCTTCACCACCGATGCTCTGTCGGCGGCGGCCCCCTCGTCCAGCACGAGAAGCACGGGCGGCGCCGCGGCGACGAGGAACGGAGCCAGGTGGAAAGTCGTGCCCGGCCGCAGAACGGCGACTGCCACCCACAAGACGGCAAGAAGGGCACCCCACATGAGGGGGCGGCGGACATCAGTGCGAGCGATGGTTTGAGCGGTCATCCCACCGTCAACCACCCGCGGCCGGGAATTCATCCCACGATGGTCGGACAGCCGACCGTTGGTGGCGAGCCGGCCGTCATCCGCCGAGCAAGTGCTCTGCCATAGCCGCCGCCTCGCCGGCGATGACGCCCCGAGCGTTAGCGAACTGGTGCGAGTTGCAGTTCCTCAGCAATCGCTGCCATGGCGTCGTCGAGGCGACCGACCCAGACCTTGCCGTGCGCCGGCGTGTGCTTCGGTTCGAGATGATGAACGAGGTGATGGCCGAGTTCGTGGGCGATGGTTCGCAGCATCGTTGTCTGGCCGAGACGGATCTGCCCGTGTTCGGGGATCGAGCGCCGCCGGCGAGTCTCCCAGGCGGCGACGCGTTCCTCGCTGTTGGTTTCGACGATCACCGAGCGCGGCGGCCAGCACTCACCGGTGTCGGGTCGGCGGCGTCGGCTGAAGGCCAGGTCGGGCATGGGCACGCCGAACCGCTCCGCGACCGACCGCACGAGTGCCTCGGCCTCTCTTCGCTCGACGGCGTATCGGTCGCCGTATCCGGTGATGAGGTCGTAGTCGCGGCTGAACGCTTTCACCCGGTGCTCATGGCGAGGCACCCGATCTGATCGCTCGGTGGCTCGGAGGTTCATCTCATCCTTCGATCGGTCCCGGTTCTTCATCCTGTGAGATATCGCTTCTCAGGGCCGGGGGTTCATCGGATGGCGGAATCACATCCTGGTCCGATTCGCCCAGATCCAACTCGTGGATCCTTGTTCCGCGCGTCTGGACCTTCCCGGCGGAGATCTCGATCTGATCGACGTCGCGGTTCGCCTGGCCGAAATGCTTCCGGAGGCTCTCGACGCGCTCAGAGAGCCGTCCTACGTCCGTCAGCATCGTGCCGACCTCGGTCTGGATGACCCCCGCCTGCTTGCGCATCTCGACGTCGCGCAGAACCGCCCGCACTGTGGTCAGAGTCGCCATCATCGTGGTCGGCGACACGATGTAGACCCGTGCCTTGTAGCTGGCATCGATGATCGCCGGATGGTTGGCGTGTAGCTCGGCGTAGACCGCTTCGGACGGCAGGAACATCATCGCGGAATCGGCCGTCTCGCCCTCGACGATGTACCGATCCGAGATGTCACGAATGTGCTTCTTCACGTCTTCCCCGAGTTGCTTGGCGAAGGCCGCTCGACCCGCATCGTCCTCGGCGTTCAGCATCTTCCGGTAGGAGGTCAGGGGGAACTTCGCGTCGACGACCACAGAGCCCGGAGGATTCGGGAGTTTGATCAGGCAGTCGGCTCGCCTCCCGTTCGACAGCACGCTCTGGAACTCGTACGCCGAATTGGGGAGTGCATCTTCGACGATCGCCTCGAGTTGAACTTCTCCGAAGGCGCCACGGGCCTGCTTGTCGTCGAGGATGTGCTGGAGGCCGACGACCTCGGTGGAGAGCTTCGTGATGTTCCGCTGGGCCTGATCGATCACGGTGAGCCGCTCGGTCAGCTTGGTAACCGACTCGGCCGTCTCTTTCGATGACTTCTGAAGACTCTCCCCCATGCGATCCTGCACCGCCTCGAGCCGTTCGTTCATGGACTTCGTCAGTCGCTCCGACGACTCCTGAACGGCCTTCGCCGTCGCAGCCGCAGAAGCCGCTTGCTGGTTGGCGAGCGATGTCAGCTGTCCGGTCAACGCCTGCTGGGATGCAGCGAGCTGTTCAGCACGCCGGTCGGCTTCCTCGCTTCCCCCTTTGCCGCCACGCATCACTGCCCAAGCGACGATCGCCGCCCCGATGAGGATGGCTGCTGCCAGAACGATCAGTGCGATTTCCACTACGAATGCCTCTCTCTTTCCTACTTCAATCCTGTCTCTCAGCGTAGAGACGCGCTGTGACACATTCTGATTCTTCTTCTCATCGGACAACCGGGGCCGAGGTCCTCAGTACCAGATGACCTCGCCGAACCCGGGAAGCGGCATCTCGCTCGGAATGGTCCGGGCCTCGCCGGCGGCGTAGCGAACCGCCGTCCACGCACCGGCCGCGGCATCCAGGATGTCGTCGGCCGGAACCACGCCGACGGCGTCGGAGAGGCGGTCCGGGAGCGAGAGGCCGACCCCGGACAGCAGACGCCGACGCTCGCTGTGGCCGTTCCAGGTCCGTTTCGAGAACCCAAGCGGGCACCCCGCGAGTGCTCGGAACGTGACCTCGGGGTGGATCTCGATCACGCGATCGTCCGAGCGAGCAACAGCGTCCGTCTCGAGGATGCGGTCGCGGAGCGCGTAGCTCTGCGCCGTCACTCCTATGCCGTAGCGTTTCCGGGAGAGCCGGAGCGCCTCCTTGTAGGTACCGGCCTCAAGCACGTCACGCGGTGGCGTCGGAAACACGCTCGATCCGCGGACACCGATGAACCGTCGTGCGGCAGCATCTGCGACGCGGGGTGGGGCGACCGGGAGACCGATCGGAATGTCCACGGCGATGATCTCGGCATCGGCCTCTGATGAGGCGAGGTCGGCCATGGTCTCGTACGCGTCGATCGATGCGATCCACCCGTCAACAGTGACGACGGCAATCCAACCCTTCTTCCAAACGTCTGCTCCGACGACTCGAGCCATGCTCTCCTCCAGATGGGAGCGTACAGCGCGATGGCGGTCCGTTGCCAGACGCGAGAGAGCAGACAACAGACAGAAGGAAGACGCTTCGTCGGACTACGGACTCGTACCAACTAGATGAACCGGACCGTCAGAATCACCGACAGCAGAAGCACACCGGCGACCACACCCGTGTTGATCAGCCCGTCGTGTTCTCGTCTGAAGAGTCCCGTGCGGGTGAAGTAGGCGACGTCGAGGATCCCGAGAAAGGCCAGCATCCCGGCAGCGACCAGACCGAGCGATTCGCCGACCGGTCTTGATCTCGACACCAGCATCTCGATCTCCCCGGGCGGCCCCTCGGCCACCTGCAGCACCGCGGCTATCACCAGGACGATGGCGAGGACCGAGTCGGAGTACACGAACGGAGCCTCGTGGTCGATGTAGCCGTCGGGGAGCCACGGTTCGACGTGCGGCTGTCTGAACCACATGATCCAATAGGCAACTATCCCCAATGCCGCCATGACTTCAAGGGCTGCGACGATCCAGACGATCGGTTCGACACTCACGTTGCGTCGGCGGGCCTGCCGATCAGTCGCTCGGGGATCACGTCCCTTCCGTACACATCCCCGATCGTCTCGGCGCGCTTGATCAGTTCGGCCTGGTCTCCATGAACCAGGACCGAGGCGGGCCGGGGCAGAGAATTGAAGTTCGACGCCGAACTCTCCTGGTAGGCGCCGGTCTCAAGCAATGCAACAACTTCACCGTCCTGGACATCGGGAACCTTCGCACCAAGCACAATCTGATCGGCGTAGCACGAGTGCCCGACGATGTCGGCCGACTGTGTCGCGGGCGCGTCGGGTTGCGAAACGAACACGAACGGGTGGCGGTTGTGTTCGAGGACGCCACCTGCAAGGAAGAAGTAGGTCGTATCGGTGAGCACCCACGTGTACGGGATCGGTCTCGTCTGACGCTTCACGGTCTTGACCGTCGTCAGATGGATGCCTGTGTTTCCGTACATGGACCGCCCCGGCTCGAGTTGGAGTCGAACGCCGTCGGAATCGACGCCGTTGGACTTCAGCTCGCGGCGCAATGTCGACGTGATCGATCGCCCATACTCCTCGATCGTCGGTGGCGCCTTCGGATCGCTCTGGCTCGTGAGCACGGCAAGGATCCTGGAGAGCGCCGCGTGATATGCCTTCGATCCCAGACCACGCAAACCGACGAGGAACGGATATCCGAGGGCCGTGAGCAGAAACTCCGAGCGGGGGAACTCCTTGTTGAACGGATCCCTGGGGCTGGCGAATCCACCACCGATGTCGATCTCCGAAGGCTGCCAACCTCCCCAGGCGCTGGAGAGCTCGCCGATGAGACGGGCGTAGCGAACCATCATCTGCTCCCAGAACCAGAGACTCGGGTGGTGGCGTCCGGCGTGGAAATGCAAACCGACGAGATCGACGTTCGGCATCACGAAGACCCGGTGACCCATCTCGACCAGGTACTCGACCGGTATCCCCGACTTGTACACCTGGATACCGAGGTCGATGGGAACGCTCATCTGTGAGAAGTCCGTACGGCGCCACAGGTTCGGCATCGTCGGCTTCACCCGGAACCGAATCTTGGCCGTCTTGTTCAGTTCCGCGGCAACCTCCTGGATGATGTCGATCTCGTGGACATCTTCGACAGTGATCCGCACACCGGCGTCAACACAGTTGCGGAGGTGATCCTTGGGCTTGCCGCCGCCATTGACCGAGACTCTTTCCGGGTCGACTCCGGTCTTCAGCACGCCGGCGAGTTCTTCCGGCGAGTAGATGTCGGCGCCTGCGCCCTCGTTGGAGAGGAGCTGGCGGGTGGCAAGCAGGGTGTTGGCCTTCATCGCCGGCAGCACATCGACCGGCCCGGGCCAGTCCTTGGCGAACGCCTCGCGGAATCGACGGAGGTTCTCCCGGATCTGTGCCTCAGAGAAGACAAAGATGGGAGTGCCGAAACGCTCGGCGAGATCGAGAGTGCTGACCCCCTCCATGTGCAGCACGTCGTCGCGAACGGAGAGACAATCGAAGTCGCGCATCGCTGCGGACCAGTGGGAACGGGGCTCGGACGATCGGGTCATTGGGGCCTCCTCGGTCGCCAGCGTACCGGCTCGCCCTCAACGGTGTCGTTCGTGTCTACGACACGGATTATCAGGGTCGTAAGCACAAACGACGCGGGGAAAGGCTCAGGAGGGTGGCT
This sequence comes from Acidimicrobiia bacterium, assembly GCA_030618675.1. GTDB lineage: Bacteria > Actinomycetota > Acidimicrobiia > Spongiisociales > UBA5794 > JAHEEL01. Next base: position 12,792 of record JAUXCV010000013.1, read on the forward strand.
CGCCGTGGAGTTCCGTGTAGATGTCGATCGCCTCTTCGAGGTAGTTGACGCCGCAGACGAGGGCCACCGACGCGTACGCCGAGCACTCCCCCGTCTTCACATAGGCGTAGGCCCGACCGGCCATGTCGTCCATCAGCCCCTGGTGAGGCTGCTCATCCGGCTCGACGGGGAGGACCTCCATCGTGGCTGCGTAGACATCCGGGTTCCACTCCCGGAACTCTGTCGCCACCGTGGCGGCCTCGATGACCAGCTCCTCGCGGACGGATCGCACGACATCCACGATGCTCGGGACACCGCAGGTAAGACCGAGGTCGATCCGTCGGGATCCCTTCGGGACCCTGAGACCGGCGTCGGTGAGGACGATGATGTCACCGTGCCCGGCCGATGCAATGAGATCAAGGAGTTCGGGGTGGAGGATGCCACGCTTCTTCATGTGTTCGCCCTGACGTTCGATGATGTGCACGAATGTGCCCTATTGGACATTTGTGCGTTCGCCGATGATACTCCAGCCCATGGCTGCGAACAATCCTCGACGAGACCTGTCGATTCGCGTTGCGTGGCTCTACCACGAGCGGGAACTCACGCAGCAGGAGATCGCCGACCGACTGGGGATCTCCCGTTCGACGATCAGCCGCATCCTCACCGAAGCCGAACGCGAGGGGATCATTCGCGTCGTCATCACACAGCCACTCCCCGAAGTAGCACAACTGGCAGAGGCTCTGATCGAGAGATACGGACTCGCCGGCGCCATCGTCGGCCCCGCTACCTACGGTGATTCGCCCGCCCTCGCTGCCGCAATCGCGACGGCCCGACGGCTCGAGAGTATCGCAGCGTCGGGGTCCGTGACGATCGCTGCCGGCTGGGGCCGCACGATCGCGCTCTCAGCCCGCGAGACACGACCCATTCCTACGTCGGATGTCACCCTCGTCGATGCGTCCGGCCACACGACAACGGACGATACGACCGCAGCGGTCGAGGTGACGAACACGCTGGCTCGCAAGTTCGACGCCCGCGTGATGCACATGCCCTCACCGGGATTCGCCCCGTCAGCCGAGATCACCAAGAACTTCCTTTCCTCCCCACCGGTCGCCCAAACACTCAAGCGGGCGCGTTCGGCCGATGTCATCCTCGCCTCGGTCGGCATCATCGGATGTGATTCACTGTTGGTCGCCGAAGGCTTCATGACCGAAGAGGCGATGACCGAGGTAACGGCGGCCGGCGCCGTTGGTGAGGTATTCGGCTGGTACTTCGATGCCCATGGCGCCAGCGTTGAAGCGCCGACCCTCCACCCGGTAGCCTTGACGCTCGACGAACTGAGAAGCGCATCGAGAGTGATCGGTGTCGCCGGAGGAACCGAGAAGGTAGAAGCGATCCGTGGCGCCATCGCAGCGGGCATTCTCGACGAGTTGGCGATCGACGAAACGTTGGCAGAAGCGTTGTTGAAGGAGTAGCCGGGTAGCTGAGTAGCCGATTAGGACAAGCCCCCCTGCGTCGTCGCTCCGCTCCTCCGCGTCCCCCCGCTCTTCGATCGGGGGGACAGTCCTCCTCAATCTGGCCGGCCTGCGACCGGCGTCTCGGCCGTCGTTTGTGCCTACGTTCACAATTATCGTGCTCGTAAGCACAAACGACCGAAAGGGTTGGATCTCACGATGTCGTTCGTGTCTACGTTCACAACTGTTGTGAACGTAAGCACACACGAAGGGAGGAGAAGCGTCAGGCTGCCGGGAGGTGGAAGCCGACCCGGCCACCGGGACCCGGCTCCGCCCATATCGTCCCGTCGAGTGCTTCGATGAATCCGCGTGCGATGGCGAGACCGAGGCCGGACCCGCCGGTTGAGCGCCCCCTTGCCGGGTCGTCTCGGGTGAACCGATCGAAGGCGTCATCAACGAACTCCGGAGCGAACCCGGGTCCCTGATCGAGCACCCGCACCTTCGCTCCCCCGTCGTCTCTCACCTCGATGACGACCGTTGAACCGGATGGAGCGAATCGGATGGCGTTGTCGAGGAGGTTCCGAAGAACACGACTCACCGCCTCGGACCCGCCCGTCGCGATGGTGCGGTGGTCGGCATCGAGCTCAAGACGTACGTCCACACCGACGGCGATCGGGGACAGCACCTCGATCGCTTCGTCGGCGAGTTCGGTCACGTCGATCGGTCCACGCTCGACTTCGATCGAACCTTCTTCGAGTTTCGCGAGCAGGAACAGATCATCAACGAGGGAGCTGAGGATCGAGATGTCCCTGTCCATCGCTCTCATGTACCGATCGGGGTCCGGGGCAAGACCGTCCTCGAGCGCTTCGATCGCCGCCCGAAGCGACGCCAACGGCGTCCGGAGATCGTGGCCGATCGCCGCCAGGAACCGACGTCGGGCAGCTTCGTCTGCACGACGTTCTGCGTCTCGCACCTCCAGGTCGGCCGCCATCCGGTCGAATGTCTCCGCCACGGTCCCGATCTCGTCGGGCCTCGTCACGCCGGTGCGAGCGGACAGGTCTCCCTCCTGAACCCGTTGGGCAGCGAACGCGGTGGCTTCGAGATCCCGGGTGAGGGTCCGGCCGACCAGCACGGAGAACCCCACGGTCGTGATTCCGGCGAACACGAGAACAACAAGGACGAGACTCAGGTCGTGCGCCGAGAGGAACATCTGTTGTGAGGCAAGCGCCATCGCAACGGCAGCGACGAGGAGTCCGGCGACGCTGGCGATCAAAACGCTCCGGCGGATCGACGAGGAGCGCCTAGCGATCGCAGCGACGACAAGAGCGCTGAGCACAGCGAGGGCGGTCACCGCGAGGAAGATCAGCGCCAGATGCGCCCGGTCTGAGCCCGTCGGCTGCATCGACATCTCGAACAGCACCAGTCCGACAACCACTGCACCGAGGAACCAGAACGCCGCCTTCATGATTCGAACCGGTAGCCGACGCCCCACACCGTGGAGATCCAGCGGGGCTCGTTCGGATCCCGTTCTATCTTGCGGCGAACCCGACGGATGTGAACGGTCACGGTCGAGGCATCTTGCCAATCGGTCGACGAATCCCAAACCTGCTCGAGAAGCTGCCCTCTCGAAAAAACCTGGCGAGGCGAAGATGCCAGGAAAGCCAGGAGATCGAACTCCTTCGCTGTGAGATCGACCAGATCCCCGTCGACCCGAACCTCACGGCTGCGGCCGTCGATCTCGAGACCGTCGAAGGAGATGGCGGCATCCGGGACGGTCGGCCCGGTGCGTGCCGCTCGCCGCAGGACCGTGCGAACACGCGCGGCAAGCTCACGGGGGGAGAACGGTTTGACCACGTAGTCGTCCGCACCCAACTCGAGGCCCAGCACACGGTCTGCCTCCTCGGTGCGCGCGGTGAGCAGGATGACGGGAATGTCCGCCTGTTTTCGCAGCTCCGAAAGGATGCTGAATCCGTCTATCTCGGGGAGCATCACATCGAGCACGATCAGATCCGGGCGCTCGGAGTCGATGAGTTCCAAGGCCGCCCGCCCGGCCGATGCCTGGCGCGTCTCGTACCCCTCCCGTTCGAGATAGGTACACACGACCTCACGGACGATGTCCTCATCGTCCACGACCAGAACGGTGCCCGCGGTCTCTTCCATGACACTCATCGTACGGTCAACCCGGCCGCTCGTCTTGTGTTCCGAGGCGAGTTCACTGTTTGTTCACTGCCCGTTTCGGACCCGTTCAGATGGGTCATGCATTGTTGGTTCCGTCGTCAGAGCGGCGGCACGCAGAAACAAGGAGCAACAATGCGCAAGACACTTCTGACCGGCCTGGTGGTCGGTCTCCTGACGATCGTCATGGCCGTTCCGGCCCTGGCATCGAACGGCAAGTCGGGTGAGAGCAACGGCAGAGCGGGGACGGATCTGACGATCACCGTCCTCAGCACCGGCCTCACCTACGACTCGATCGTGACGGCCAACCTGCCGATGAAGGGCCCATTCCAGAAGCTCGATGGCCCCACACACACCACCGATTACGGACCCGGCGACCCCGGCTACGTCGGCGGTCGGTGGTGGGTCGATGTCAACGGGGACGGCGAGATGAACGAGGGCGATGCCTTCTTCCTCTGCCCCCTCCTCGGACCGGGACGCGCCGGCTGACCCACTCTCAAGTACGCATGAAGGGGCTCCATCCATCGGGTGGGGCCCCTTCCTCTTGGCTCATTGTTGGTTCGCTCCAGTCGCCCATCGACGATGAACGGCCTTTCGGCCCGATGACGGACCCGGCATCGTTTGGTACGATCGCGGGCATGGAACTCAAGACGTTGACGCCACCGCCCGCCTGCCTCGATGA